>DKYC01000143.1:22466-35191 GCA_002492295.1 Lachnospiraceae bacterium UBA7110 | reverse complement strand
TGGTTTCGGTACAGGTGTCGCGGGCGAAAAAGGCAGGCGCATATCATTTGATGAACGGACAAAATCCCGTGATGCTGGTAAAGCTTGCACCATGAAACGGAGGACGGCATATGGAAAACGGACACGGCGGTGATATTTACGCATACGAAAACGGGGAATGCCTGACGGATTTTTCGACAAATATCAATCCGTTCGGGACGCCGAAGGAAATCATTGAGGCAGTGGTTTCCGGCACGGATACGCTTGGCAGATATCCTGACTGGTCATGCAGTGCGCTCCGTAAGGAGCTTGCAAAGCATCTTGGGTGTAATACGGATGACGTGATTTGCGGAAACGGTGCGGCAGAGCTGGTTTTTTCGATTGTATCCGCGAAACGGCCAAAGACTGCGCTTTTGACGGCGCCCTGTTTTGCGGAGTATGAGGCGGCGCTGGACGCGGCGGGGGCAGATATCCGGTATCATACGCTTTTGCCGGAAAATGACTTCGTGCCCACACCGGAGTATGAGGAAGCGCTGACGGCGGATTTGGATATGGCGTTTTTGTGTGTCCCCAATAATCCGACAGGGGCGGTTTTGAAAAAGGAGCGGCTGACGGTGATAGCGGACATTTGTGAAAAAAATAACATTATGCTGGTGCTGGATGAGTGCTTTAATGATTTTTTGGAAAATCCCCCAAAATATTCGATGCTTGACAGGATAACGGGCAGAAATCAGCTGATTATTTTAAAATCCTTTACTAAAATGTACGCGCTTGCGGGGCTTAGGCTTGGGTACGCCGTTTCCGGAAATCATGCGCTTTTGGAGGGGATTTACAGGCAAAGGCAGACATGGACGGTTTCGTCGCTTTCGCAAAGAGCAGGGCTTGCCGCGCTTTCGCAGACGCGATTTGCGCAACAGTCAAAAAAAGTCCTGCAGACAGAGCGCAGCTTTTTGGAAAAAGGTGTTGCCGCACTTGGGCTGCATGTGTTTGCGGGGGACGGAAATTTTCTTTTGTTTTACGGTGCGGGAAACTGGAAGGAGCGGCTGCTGGAGCAGGGTTTTTTGATACGGGACTGCAGCAATTACCGCGGTCTTGGGAACGGCTATTACCGCATTGGCGTGCGCACGCATGAAGAGAACGTGCGGCTGTTGGAGGCGATGCAGCTTATTTTGGAAGAGGGGGAACGCTAGATGGTGCATTTTGTCGGTGCGGGAAGCGGCGCGGCGGATTTGATAACGCTTCGGGGGAAACGGCTGCTTGAGGAGGCGGACGTCATTATTTATGCGGGCTCGCTTGTCAATCCCGCGCTGCTGGATTATGCGAAAAAGGACTGTCAGATACATAACAGCGCGTATCTGCATTTGGATGGGATTATTGATTTAATGAAAGACGCGGAAACAAAAGGATTTACGACAGTCCGTCTGCATACGGGGGATCCTTCGATATATGGCGCAATCCGGGAACAGATGGACCGCCTGAAAGAGGCAGGGATTGATTATGACATCTGTCCGGGCGTAAGCTCGCTTTGCGGCGCGGCGGCGGCTTTAAAAGCGGAGTACACACTTCCGGGGGTATCGCAGTCTGTCATCATTACAAGAATGGGAGGAAGAACTTCTGTTCGAGAGCAGGAAAGCATGAAAAGTCTTGCGGCGCATGGGGCGACAATGGTTATTTTTTTGAGTGCGGGGCTTTTGACGGAGCTTGTAGCGCAGCTGCTTGCAGGCGGGTACCGTGAGGATACGCCTGCGGCGATTGTCTATAAGGCGACTTGGGAGGACGAGAAGGTGCTGCGCTGCACGGTTTCGGAGCTTGCGGTGATGGCGAAGCAGCATGGCATTACAAAAACGGCGCTGATTACGGTGGGCGGTTTTCTTGGGGACGACTATGCGTTGTCAAAGCTGTACGATGCACAATTTACGACGGAGTTTCGGGATGGAAATTATCATAATGGCATACACGAGACAGGGCGGTGAGCTTTGTGTCAGATTAAAGAAAGGGCTTTCGGACAGAGGGTATCCGTGTAAGGGTTATCTGTTCCATAAATATGAAAATGGGCAGCTGGAGCGTTTTGCGGATGCGGATGCGCTGATTGGCATGGCGTTTCGGGACGGGAGCGCATTGGTATTTATTTGTGCGGTCGGCATTGCGGTGCGCAAAATCAGTGGATTTATCAGGACCAAGGCAACAGACCCGCCGGTTGTCGTGTTGGATGATATGGGAAAGTTCTGCATCCCGCTTCTGTCGGGACACTTGGGCGGCGCCAATCTGCTTGCCGGACTCTGCGCGGCGGTTACGGGCGGCATTCCGGTGATTACGACGGCTACGGATATTCATGGTAAATTTGCGGTGGATGTGTTTGCAAGACGCAACGGACTGTATATTACCGATATGAATAAGGCAAAACAGGTGTCGGCAGATTTGCTTGACGGAAAGGAAATATATTTATATGCAGAGAATGCATGTTTTAAGGATATGCCAAGCGACCGCTCCATAATCGTAACGGACGACAGGGAGCGGGTAAAGGACGGGGGTATTGCCATTTCCGTAAAAGCCTGCGAAAACGGTGGCGTGCTCCAGCTCATACCAAAGCAGGTAACGCTCGGAATAGGCTGTCGGCGCGGCACGCCGAAGGAGCAGATTGCGGCGGCAGTCCGGGAGGTACTTTTGGAACATGAAATCGCATTTGCGTCCGTAAAACAGGTCTGCTCGATTGACTTAAAACGAAATGAAGCAGGCCTGACGGCATTCTGCGATGAGAACGGACTGCCCTTTCGGACTTTTTCGGGCGGTGAGCTGAAAGAAGCTTTGGGAAGCTTTGTGCATTCGGCGTTTGTGGAGGATGTAACGGGTGTTGATAATGTGTGTGAGCGCAGCGCAGTAACAGGAAGCGGCGGAACGCTTATTTTGAAAAAAACGGTACGGGAGCATGTCGCGGTTGCGGCGGCGATAGAAACGGCGGCGCTGTGGTTTGCGCAGACAGAAACGTGAACGGCTTGCGGATTATGAGGATTCAGGGGTAAAAAATGAAGGACATTTTACTATTTGCCGGAACGACGGAGGGAAAACAGGCTGTGGATTTTATGGAAGCGCTTGGTGTTTCCTGTTATGTAAGCGTGGCGACGGCATATGGCGGGCAGGTGCTTGATGGGATATTGCGGGATTGTGAGCTCCTTGTGGGAAGAATGGACGTGTGTCAGATTGCGGATTTTCTGCGGAGGAAACGGATTGCGCTTGTGATTGACGCGACGCACCCGTACGCCGTGGAGGTGACTAAAAATGCCAGGGATGCTTGCAGTGCTTGCGGCGTGCAATATCTGCGGATTATAAGAAAAAAGGACGCACGGCTCAAACGGGCGCTCTATTTTCCGGATATGGAAGAGGTAGCGCAGTATCTTTGCAGCAATGGTGGCAATGTCCTTTTGACAACGGGAAGCAAGGATTTGGCGGTGTTTGCGCGGATAAAGGACTTTCAGGACAGGATTTACGCAAGAATCCTTCCGGCGCGGCAGTCCGTGCAGGCGGCGCTTGACGCGGGGTATTGCACGGAACATCTGTTTTGCGGGCAGGGACCGTTTTCCATACAGCAAAATATGGAGATGCTAAGGCAATGCGGTGCGCGTTATCTTGTCTCAAAGGATACCGGGGATGCCGGTGGATTTCGAGAGAAGGCGCAGGCGGCGGAAGCGCTTGGCGTCTTGTTTTTGGTGGTGGAACGACCGCAGGAAACAGGCATTACGATAGAGCAGCTGAAGCTGTACTTAAAAGGGAGGATCTGTAATGACGCCGAGAATTATGATTGCGGGTACGGCGAGCGGAAGCGGGAAGACGACTGCCGTCTGCGCCGTGCTTGCGGCACTGGTCAGAAGGGGGATGAAAACTGCCGCGTTTAAATGCGGTCCCGACTACATTGACCCGATGTTTCACAGCCGGATTACCGGCACACCGTCGCATAATCTGGACGGCTATTTTATGGATAAGGGAACGCTGAATGAACTGCTGGCCAAGAACGCGCGAGGTATGGATATTGCGGTAATAGAAGGTGTCATGGGCTATTATGACGGCGTGGGCATGGAAGATACGGCAAGCTCGTATGCAGTTGCGAGGGATACGGGGACGCCCGTTGTTCTTGTCGTGCCCTGTCAGGGAATGGGAAAATCCGTGCAGGCAGTGATTGACGGGTATGTCAATTTTAAAACTCCTTCCAACATTAAAGGTATTCTGTTTTGGCAGCTTGCCCCCAGGCTCTATCCTGCCATGCAGGAATACTGTGCGCAAAGAAATATCAGGGCGTTTGGATGTTTCCCCCAAATTAACGCGGCATCGTTTAAAAGCCGTCATCTGGGTTTAATCATGGCTGACGAGGTTGCGGATTTTACGGAAAAAATACAGGTTTTGGCGCAGGCGGCAGAGGAGTATATTGACCTTGACGGCATTCTGCAATTGGCGCATACGGCACAGGAACCTATGAAATTTACGCAGGAGGAAAAAAATGCAGTAAAGCCCAAAAGCCTTCGCATTGCCGTTGCAAGGGACAAGGCGTTCTGCTTTTATTATGAGGATAATCTTTCACTCCTGCAGGAGCTTGGCTGCACGATCGTGCCGTTTTCTCCGCTTGCGGACAAGGCGCTTCCGACCGATATTGACGGATTGGTTTTGGGCGGCGGCTATCCCGAACTTTACGTAAAAGCATTAGAGCAGAATCATGCTATGAGAAGGGCTGTCAGGGCGGAGATTGCAAACGGTATTCCGACCTTTGCGGAGTGCGGCGGCTTTCTGTACCTGCACAGGGAACTCACGGCGCCTGACGGTACAAAGGGCGAAATGGCAGGCGTATTTGACGGCGCGTGCGTGTTTACACAGAAACTGCAGCATTTTGGGTATGTGGAGTTAGAAGCGCGAAAGGACAACTTACTTTGCAGGAAGGGCGGACGGATACGGGCGCATGAGTTTCACCGCTGCGTTTCTGATTTATGTGTGGACACGTTTTTGGAAACAAAGGGCGACAGCACATGGATGGGTTTTGTCTCAACAAAAAACATACTTGCAGGCTTTGCGCACCTTCATTACTATGCAAATCCACAGTTTGCGGCATGTTTTGTGGATAAATGTGAGCAATATCAGGGCAAAAGGGGAAAACGGTCAGGATGTACAGATACACTACAATCGCTATAATTGCGGGAATTATACTGGATTTTATCGTCGGAGACCCGCACAGCATCCCGCATCCGGTCTGTCTGATTGGCAGATTGGTAAGCGGCTTGGAGAAATGGATGCGTGCGTGCCTTGGCGGTACGGCGCGTGGGGACCGTTTGGCGGGGACTTTTTTGTGGATACTGGTCACCCTTATTTCAGGGGCGGTTCCAGCGGTTATTTTATATGCGGCATGGCGTGTGCATCCATATCTTTATACGCTTGCAGCATCTGTGATGTGTTGTCAGATTATGGCGACAAAATCGCTTAAGGACGAGAGCATGAAGGTGTACGGAGCACTGAAAAGACAAGACATATTTGAGGCGCGGTATCAGGTTTCAAGGATTGTCGGCAGGGATACGGACAGACTTGACGCAGACGGCGTGGCGCGTGCGGCAGTGGAGACCGTAGCTGAGAACACATCCGACGGGAGCATTGCGCCGCTCTTTTATATGATGATAGGCGGACCTGTGCTTGGCTTTCTGTATAAAGCGGTCAACACAATGGATTCCATGATTGGATACAAAAACGAACGGTATTTGGATTTTGGAAAAACTGCGGCAAAAATGGACGATATATGGAATTTTATCCCATCAAGGCTTGCGGCGGTTTTTATGACACTTGTGTCATTTTTGATGGGATTTGACGCAGGAAATGCGTGGCGCATTTTTTTAAGGGACCGGAAAAAATCGCCAAGTCCCAATTCCGCACAGACTGAGTCTGTCTGCGCAGGTGCGTTGGGTGTGCGGCTTTTGGGCGATACGGTTTATTTCGGTGTAGTACATCGCAAGGAGACTGTCGGCGACGCGCGAAGGAATATTGAAGCGGAGGATATCCGGCGCGCCAACAGGCTGTTGTATGCAACGGTCGTTTTGGCGGCAGTCTTAATGGGCGGGATGCGGCTTTTGGCTGGAATATGGATTGGACAACGCTAAAGCGCAGGAATAAAGGGCACGTCAGAGAAACAGGAGCAGTTTGGAAAAGGAGCAGTTCATGGCGAAGGCAATTATGGTTCAAGGAACAATGTCAAATGTGGGTAAAAGTCTTGTGGCGGCAGGACTTTGCAGGATATTTTTGCAGGATGGGTTTCGGGTATGCCCGTTTAAATCCCAAAATATGGCGCTAAATTCCTATATTACAAAAGAGGGGCTTGAGATGGGAAGGGCACAGGTCATGCAGGCGGAGGCGGCAGGAATTTCGCCGTCCGTACGTATGAATCCGGTTTTACTAAAACCAAACAGCGACGTAGGCTCACAGGTTATCGTAAACGGCGAGGTGCGCGGCAACATGGGTGCGGCGGAGTACTATCAGAGAAAACAGGAGCTTGTGCCAGAAATCCAAAAGTCTTATCACGCGTTGGATACAGAGTACGATATCATTGTGATTGAGGGTGCCGGAAGTCCTGCGGAAATCAACCTTAAGGAGAATGATATTGTCAATATGGGAATGGCGAAAATGGCGGATGCACCGGTTCTGCTTGTGGGCGACATCGACAGGGGCGGTGTGTTTGCGCAGCTTTACGGTACAATAAAGCTGTTGGATAAGGATGAACAGCAGCGGGTAAAGGGGCTGATTATCAATAAATTCCGTGGGGACAAGGGCATCCTTGTGCCGGGGCTGGAACAGCTTGAGACGCTGACGGGCGTGCCGGTCATTGCCACGCTGCCGTATATGCGGATTGACCTTGACGATGAGGACAGCCTTTCGGAGCGGATGCATGATATGGCGCATTACCGGTATGACGGCGAAAAACCCGTGAAAATTGCGGTAGTAAAGCTGCCACGTATCTCTAATTTTACGGATTTTGCCGTGTTTGAACAGTTTGCGCAGGTGAGTGTTTACTATACGGAAACGCCGGAGGGCGTGCAGAACGCGGATATGATTATCCTGCCGGGAACAAAAAGCACGATGGCAGACATGAGGTGGCTTCGCCAATGTGGACTTGAGGCGGCAATTCAAAAAGCGGCGGAACGCGGCATGCCTGTGTTTGGCATTTGTGGCGGGTACCAGATGCTCGGGCAGGAAATACGCGACCCCCAAAATGTGGAAGGCGGCGGGAGCGTGAGGGGACTTGGGCTTTTGCCGGTCATCACGGAATTTGATGTCGAAAAACACAGGACGCAGGTACATGGCAGCTTTCGGGAAATCAGGGGAACACTGAGAAAACTGACAGGCGTGTCATTTTTGGGCTATGAAATTCATCACGGAAACACGGTCTGCGTGGAGGAGTGTGCGGCAGTCGGGACATGTTTTGGCGCAGAGGCTGACGTCACGCTGTCCGGCATACCGGATGGTGCACAGCAGGAAAATATTTACGGGACATATGTGCATGGGATTTTTGACGAGTGCGCGGCGGCTGTGATTGTTGAGGCGCTGCTGGAAAAAAAGGGGCTTGTCATGGAACAGGAGGCGGCGTACGACAGGGCGGCATACCGGCAGCGCCAGTACGATATGCTTGCCGATATGCTGCGCAGCAATACGGATATGGACAGACTGTACCGGATTTTAAACAGACAGGTGTAGACTGTTTGGGAAGGGGGCATGGTTATTACGATGAAAGTAGAACTCGAAAACATTCTGCCGGAGCAGATTGAGGACGCAAGCTTTGCAATCATAGAAAGCGAGCTTCCCAAAGACAGGGAGCTTGATGTGCTGCAAAAGCCGGTTATCAAGCGCGTTATCCACACAACGGCGGATTTTGACTATCTGGATAATCTGAAATTCTCCCAAAACGCGGTGGAACAGGCGCTTAAGGCACTCAAAAACGGTGCAGGCATTGTCACCGATACCAATATGGCAAAAGCAGGCGTACATAAAGCGTCGCTTGAAAAACTGGGTGGCGCGGTGTACTGTTATATGGCGGATGAGGACGTCGCGGATCAGGCAAAACAGCGCGGGTGCACAAGGGCGGCAGTCTGCATGGACAAGGCTGCGCAGCTTGGACAGCCGTTGATTGTCGCGGTTGGGAACGCGCCGACTGCACTGATACGAATTTATGAATTAATCTGCGAGGGAAAATGGAAGCCGGAACTTGTGATAGGCGTTCCCGTAGGCTTTGTCAATGTCGTGCAGTCGAAAGAGCTGATTATGCAGACAGGTGTGGAATATATTGTTGCCGCAGGAAGAAAGGGCGGCAGTAATGTTGCCGCGGCAATCTGCAACGCGCTGATTTATATGGCGACAGGAGAGCGGTAAAACGGAGACTGACAATGAGTAATGAAATTTTGAACAATGAATTTTCGCAGTATACATTTAAAAAAACTGACACAAGTGTCATAAATAGAGTGAAGAAAAACTGGAACAGTATCGCAAAGCCGCTTGGAAGCCTTGGACGGCTTGAGGAAATTGTAATCCGGCTGTCAGGTATTTTGGGCGATGAGAATGTGCGGATTGACAGACGCTGTGCCCTGATTGCCTGTGCCGACAACGGGGTCGTGGCGGAGGGCGTCACGCAGTCGGACAGTGCAGTCACCGCTTTGGTGGCAGGGGAGATTGCCGCGGGAAAATCCAATATTAATGTTATGGGTGCGGCGGCGAATGTGGATGTGTATGCCGTCGATGTGGGAATGATGCAGGATGTTTTCTGTGAGGGCATCCTTTCCAGAAAAGTTGCAAGGGGAACTGCCAATATAGCCAAGGGTCCTGCTATGAGCAGGGAACAGGCACTGCAGGCGGTGAACACTGGAATAAGCCTTGTCGGCGAAATGAAAGACAAGGGCTATCAGATAGTCGTGACAGGCGAGATGGGTATTGGCAACACGACGACCTCCAGTGCGCTTGCTGCAGTGCTTTTGGGCAGGAGCGCAGAGGAAGTGACGGGCAGGGGGGCAGGTCTTACAACGGAGGGTCTGCGCAAAAAAATACAAACGGTTCAAAAGGCAGTCGAAGTAAACCATGCAACGGCACAGGATGATTCGCTCCTTCTTTTGTCAAAGCTGGGAGGTTACGACATTGCTGCAATGACCGGAATGTTTTTAGGCGGCGCAGTCTACGGGCTGCCCATTCTGATTGACGGCATTATTTCATCAGTGGCGGCGCTGCTTGCGTACCGTCTTGTGCCTGCGTGCAGGGACTATATGATTGCCACGCATGTCACGGAGGAGCCTGCGGGAATAGCAGTCCTGAACGCGCTGGGATTACAGCCTGTGATTCATGCGGGCATGTATCTTGGTGAGGGAACAGGGGCTGTGTGCTTGCTTCCGCTGTTGGATATCGCGCTCAGCGAATACCGCTATGCGCATCGGTTTTCGGAAACCGATATTGTGCAGTACGAGGATTTGAAATAAAAAAGAACACGGAGGGACAGACAATGCTTGTGGTTGTAACAGGTGGAAGCGGAAGCGGGAAGTCTGTCTATGCGGAGAAGCTTCTCGCAAGGCTTGCCGAAATGCAGAAAGGACAGAGCTATTATATCGCAACGATGAAGCCCTTCGGAAGCGAGGGACAGGAGCGGGTTGCGCGCCACCAAAAGCAAAGGCAGCAGTACGGCTTTATCACGGTGGAGCAGTATACACGGATTGGAAAGACGGGCATTCCCTCGGATGGAACTGTGAATGTACTGCTGGAATGTATGTCAAATCTTGTGGCAAACGAAATGTTTGACGACGGGAACATAAGGAGCGTGGAAGAGCTTACGCGCGATATTACATCCGGCATAGAACAGCTCTATACAAATTGCCGGAATCTTGTGGTTGTGACAAACGAGGTCTTTTCCGACGGAAGCGGTAATGGTAACGGTTATGACCGGGAAACGCTGGAATACATCCGGTGCTTGGGCGCAGTCAACCGGCGTCTGGCGAAAATGGCGGACAGTGTCGTTGAGGTTGTCTATTCCATTCCGGTTATCATAAAGAAAGAACAGAACGGGGGGATAGTATGAATATCATAAAAGCCTGTATCATTGCGGTTTCCATGTACTCCAAAATTCCAATGCCGCAGTTTGAATGGGACGACAAAAGTATGCGTTATGCATTGGTGTTTCTTCCGCTCCCCGGCGTTATTATCGGGGCGCTACAGCTTGCGCTGTTTTTTCTTTGGCGAAAAAGCGGACTGGCAGTCAGTATTTACGCTGCGCTTGCGACAGTGCTTCCGATAGCGGTGACAGGCGGCATACACATGGACGGTTACTGTGATACAGTTGACGCGCTTTCCTCCCATCAGTCAATGGAGCGCCGCCTTGCAATCTTAAAGGATTCCAATGCGGGAGCATTTGCAGTCATTTGGGCGGTTCTGTATTTTCTGCTGTGCTATGCTGCGTGGAGCTGTATGGCGCAGGATGCAGTGCATTCCGGCAGGACAGTGTGTCTGGCTGCAGCAGGTTATGTGACTTCGCGTGCGTTAAGCGGTTTGGCAGCTGTTTGGTTCCCAAATGCGAACAAAAAGGGCTCTCTTGCAGCGTTTTCCGGTTCAGCAGAAAAAGGGCTTGTGTGTACCGTACTGCTCTTTGTATTTGCGGCGGCAGGAATGGTGCAGATAATTATATCAATACAAACAGGTGTTCTAATCCTTGCAGGGGAATTTCTCTTTTTTTCTTATTATTATGCGATGTCCAGGAAATATTTCGGTGGAATTACCGGGGATTTGGCGGGATGGTTTTTACAGTGTGCGGAGCTTTTGGTTTTATATATTGCTGTTATTGCCAGGGGATTTCTTATTTAAGGAAATAAAAGAAAATTGACAGGGAAACAGCCGCCCTGACGCGCGGTATCACGCCTGAAAGCGGCTGTCCTTCCAATATAAAGGGGGGTTATAAAACAAATAATTTGGTAATTTCCTTAGCAAGCGCGTCTGCAAGCTGTCTATGCCCCTCCAATGTCAAATGCATATAATCAATATTATTCACCGGAGCTGCCAACACCTTGTCGGCATCCATAAAATGGCAGCCCATGAGTCTGGCAATTTCCGAAAACTGTTCCGCCAGACCTTCTGACTTTTCCGCGCATCCGCGTCCCATTGTTTCGCCGACATGGGATGTTTCGTATCGTTTGTCGATATTTTGCGGCGACACAATGAGAATATTTGGCTTTCCGTCACGCCAGCAGTCCGTAGTCGCAATTGCTTTGGCAACCAGACGTTTTAAACCAAGGGCAATACAGGCAGCCGAAGCGCCAAAACGCTCCTTGGTGTCATTGGTACCTAGCATAATTACCAGTAAATCCACAGGCTCATGGCTCATCAGACACGGATAAATATAGTCAAGTCCGTTCAGTCCCTCATGAATGGGATCTGTGAAGCATGTCGTGCGTCCGCTCAAACCTTCCTCAAGGACAAGAAAGTCACTGCCAAGCTTTTCCTGTAACAGACAGCACCACCGCTCCGATTCGTCAAACCGTCCATTAGTAACGGCACAATAGCCGTGCGTATTGGAATCTCCGAAGCATACAATATGTTTTTTCATTATCTTTCCTCAACCGCCTTTATAAAGCGCTGTGCAATCTCAAGCGGACGTGTGATGGCGCCGCCTACAACAACCGCAAATGCGCCCGTATTCAGCATTTCCACTGCCTGCTCAGGACGATGTATCCGCCCCTCGCCAATTACCGGAATGTCAACCGTTTCCGACAGTTTTTTTACCAACGCATAGTCAGGTCCGTCAAGTTTCGGGGAATACGGTGTATAGCCGCTCATTGTTGTTCCCACGATATCCATGCCAAGCTTCCATGCATTTACACCTTCCTCATAGGTGGAGATATCCGCCATCAGGATTTCATTCGGATATTTGCCTCGTACTTCCGTGATAAATTCGCTGATGCTTTTGCCGTCTCCGCGTTTTTGATTGGTGCAGTCCATCGCAATCACGTCAGAACCTGCCTCCACGAGTGCGTCAACCTCCTTCATGGTTGGCGTGATATAGCTCTCAAAGCCGTCATACTGTACCTTGATTAATCCGATGACCGGAAGTCCGGTTTCCTCCTTGATTGCCACTACGTCACGGATGCTGCTTGTGCGGATTGCGGGGGTGCCTGCCTGCTTTGCGGCACGTGCCATCAGATACATAATGGATTTTTCCTCCACGTACAGGGGTTCTCCTGGAACCGCCTGACATGACACGATTACTTTTCCCTTGATGCGTTCCAATAATGCTTCCTTTTTCATGATAAACCCCTTTCTCAGGCAAACTGGCTGACTGCTTTGTCAATCAGATCTGCGCATTTTTTCACCTGCTCCATATCGGCGGGAACCAGTGACGGAAGCGGTTTGCGTATACCGCCGATATCAATGCCCTCGCGGATTCTTAAAATTTCCTTGATTACGCCATACATATTTCCGCGGCACGCGCACATTGCGTAAATCACTTCATTTGCGGCATACTGTACTTTTCTTGCCTCCGCAAGCTTTCCGGCTTTTACCAGTTCCATGATTTTCAGATAAAGCTCCGGCATAACGCCGTAGGTTCCGCCGATTCCGCCGTCCGCGCCAATCGCAAGACCTGCCACAAGCTGTTCGTCAGGACCGTTTAATACAGCAAAGCCTTCGCCGCCCTCTGCCTTAAACATCTGAATATCCTGTGTCGGCATCGAACTGTTTTTAACGGCAGCCACCCTGGGGTTTTTTAT
>DKYC01000143.1:0-22172 GCA_002492295.1 Lachnospiraceae bacterium UBA7110 | reverse complement strand
GCCACCCTGGGGTTTTTTATCATTTCGCGAAACAGCGGCATTGTCAGTGCCACGCCCGCAAGCTGCGGAATATTATAAATAATAAAATCCGTGTCGGGCGCTGCGTCCGAAATATCGTTCCAGTATTGCGCAATTGCGTATTCGGGTAAGTGGAAGTAAATTGGCGGAATTGCCGCAATTGCGTCCACGCCAAGGCTCTGCGCGTGAGCTGCAAGTTCCCTGCTGTCTGCTGTATTGTTGCATGCCACATGGGCAATAATCGTGAGCTTTCCGGCTCCGGCATTTACCACGCGCTCCAATGTCCGTTTCCGGTCCTCGACACTCTGATAAATACACTCGCCCGAGGAACCTCCGACATAAACGCCCTTTACGCCCTTTTTAATCATATAATGCGTCAGCTGCTCCACACGCCCTTCGTCAATTTCGCCCTTTTCATCATAACAGGCATAGAACGCTGGGATGATTCCCTGATATTTCTGAATATCTCTCATATTGATAACCATGCTCCTTTCTTAATGATTTGTTAGCCGATATAAACTTTTATCACTGCCTTTTTTACTGCTGATGGGCTGCCTGAGGCAAGCTTCACCATATGCGCATCCTCAGGCAGGGTAATCAGAGCCTTCCCCGGTAACAGCTTTATGTAATGCTCGATTGTTCCCTTCACTTCCATCAAATCTTTTTCTTCCTCAAAGGTTTTAACCGTTACCCTTGAAATGTCGGAAACGCCGACGATTTCCTCGCCTTCCACAGTCATGTGAATGTCGGCATATTTCCTGTGTGCCTCAAAAAACGCCCCCTCCTCGGGAATTGTTTCATAATCAAACACATGCATATAGACCCATTTGCCGTCAATCTCATAATGCCCGGCCTGGATCCCATCCAAAGGGTGTGTGCACAGATAGTCTATCGCCTTATCCAGATGTTCGTTTATGCCGCGGTAATTCCCTATGTTTTTGGTTTCCGTATAAATCATAGAACACCTCCATCTCAATATTTCTGTCAGCCCTTTACGGCACCCATTGTAATTCCCTTTGTAAAGTACTTTTGGAAAATCAGGAACACGACAATAATCGGAATTGCTGCCAGGGACGCGCCTGCCATAATCAGACCGAAGTCCGTCGCATTCTCCGCCTGCAGTTTTGCGATACCAAGCGAAATGGTCAGGTTCTTGGTGCTGGTAAGCATAATCAACTGCATAAAGTAGTCGTTCCACGAATTGATAAAGGTAAAAATTGCCAATGCGCCAATGCCCGGTTTAATCAGTGGAAGTGCAATTGTGTAAAAGGTTTTCCATTCTCCCGCGCCGTCAATCTTTGCTGCCTCCATCATTTCCCCCGGAATGCCTTCTGCAAACTGTTTCATCAGGAATACGCCAAAGGGCCAGCCGACAATCGGGAAAATGACCGCCCAAATCGTATTGTACAATTCCAGTGAAGCCATTTCACGAAGAAGCGGAATCAGGATAACCTGTTTTGGCAGAGCCATCGCACAGACAATAAGCGAGAACAGAAGCGTGCGTCCGACAAAGCGTTTTTTCGCAAGCGCATATCCTGCCATAGCGGATGTAATGCAGGTTAAAATCATAGAGGCAACAGCCATAAATACCGTATTTAAGAGCCACCGGATGGCAGCCGGAACGGTCGGTCCGGCAAAACTGATTGAAGTAAATGGGATATTAATTTCCCAAAGCGCTGCTGTCTGCTTGCTAAAAAGCTTCCGGTAGTTGTCAAGTACCCACTCCTGCGGCCACCATTGCGGCGTTGCGGAATTGATTGCCGCTGAGGTCTTGAACGAGCCGATAATAATCCAGTAAAGCGGAAAGGCAAACGCGAATGCTAAGACTGCGATAATTATAACGGATATAATTTTGTAAACATCAAGTTGCTTCGTTTGTTTTTGCTTCATATTTATATCCCCCTTTCCTACTTGCTTTCTGCCATCTTAAACTGTAAAGCGGAGAGCAGGGCAATCATAATTGCAAGCACGACGCCCATCGCGTTTCCGTAACCGTAACGGTACAGTTTAAATGCGTTGTAATAAATATAGTACATAATTGTATCCGTGCTGTGATTCGGTCCGCCGCTTGTCAGCAATTGTATCAAAGCAAAGCACTGGAAGCTGTTGATTGTTGTGATAACAAGGATGTAGAGGGTCGTGGGCATAATCTGCGGCCATTTAATTTTCCAAAAGCACTGGAATTTGGTCGCGCCGTCCACCTCAGCCGCTTCGACGAGGGACTGGTCCACGTTGTTCAGTGCGGATACGTAAAGGACAATCGGCTGACCGACAGAGGTTGTCAGAAGAATCAGGATAATGCAGCCAAGTGCAAACCGTTCATCCCCCAGCCAGTTGATATTCTGTTCGATAAGACCTGTGCTTGTGCCTATGTAATTAAAAATACCGTAGTAATTGTTGAACATCCATTTCCATACAACAGCAACGGCAACGGAGCCTGTTACTACAGGAAGATAGAAAATACAACGGAAAGCAGAACATGCAAATCCCTTGAGGTCATAAATAACCGAGCTTACCCACAGTGAAAAAATGCAGGTAATCGGAACGGAGACGATGACAATAACCACCGTGTTTTTGAGTGCCCCGAGAAATGTTTTGTCCTGAAACAATTCCTTGTAGTTGGCAAGACCGATAAAGATATCCTCCCGGTTCATGGTCGCGTCGAAGAAGCTGGTATATACACACTGGATCATCGGGTAAACCACAAACCCTAAAAAGAAGATAAGGCTTGGCAGCATAAACGCGTATCCTGCGATGGTTTCCCTGCGGACAAGCGCTTTGCTCATGGGATTTTGTTTTGTCATAAAAATCCTCCTTTCTGTCAGTTCATTCGTCCGTTTGATAAGGAAGCGCCCCTTCCCATTATCGGGAAGGAGCGCAAATCTACAGCCGAATAATGTCAATGCTTGAAACCTATTTTGCCGCTGCTGTGTTTGCAGTAGTCACAAATTCCTCTACTGCCGCACTTACATCCGTGCCTGACCCAATCTGCTGGAGCATATTCCACCATGCGGTACGAGCCTCAGCCCAACCGGGTACAACCTGATAGTAGTCGCCCATGTAAGGGATAAACTTCGCATACTCTGACATCAGTTCATCACCCTCATAAATGTTTCCAAGATCCTTTACAGGCCAGAAGTTTGATGCCTTTACGCTCTCAACAGCCTGCTTCTCGTCATTTGCCATAAAGTCGATAAAGGTTTTTGCAGCGTCAATTTTTGCCTGGTCGCCGTTGTCAAAGATACCAAAGCCCCAGATACCGCCGCAAAGCTGGGGATCTCCGCTCTCCGTCGGGAATGCCATCGGAAGGACATCAAAATTAATGTTTCCCTGCTCCGCATTGTTCTTTTCCTGTGTCGCATTCCAGCAGAATGCTACCGCAAAGGTTCCGTTACAGAACATATTGACCTCATCGCCGCCTGCAATGGATGCGTCGAAGTTAATTCCGTCCATGCCCTTTAAAAGCTCGAGCGCCTTGATGTTTTCCGGACTGTTTGCCGTATATTCCGTATGCTCGGGATTTGTGAAAGTTCCGCCGTACAGATTGTTAATCAGTGCGCGTGTACCCTGGTCGCCGCCCTGACCGCTGCAGTAAACTGCGCCTACGTTTTGCTGGCCGTTGTCATATACTGCCTGAATTGCCTTTTGGAAGTTTTCCGTTGTCCATGTGCCCTTTTCCTCGTCTAAGTACTGAAGCGCACCCGCTGCCTCAAAGATGTCTCTATTGACTGCCATCGTATGTGCCGTCATACACAGGGGATATTCATAAAATATGCCGTCGTTGCTCTTGCAGGCATTTTCAACCGAATCATAAATCGCTGCCTTCGCGTCATCCGTCCACAGGTCCGCAAGGTCTACCATCAGCCCTCTTGCACCCCAGTTTGCAACCAGTCGTTCCGGTCCTTCAAGCACGATGTCGGGCGCCTGGTTTCCTTCAATTGCGGTGTTAATCTGATCGTCGCCGTTTGTGTAGTCCAAGTACTCAACCGTAACATGGATGTCGGGGTAAGCAGCATTAAAGTTTGCAATTAAAGCGTCAACCGTAGCTGAATCCCCCCAATTGCCGACCGGATATGTCCACAAAGTGATGTCTGCCGCCTGTGCGGGATCTGCCGGTGCAGGTTCTGCCTGATTTGCCGATGTGTCCGGTGCTGCCGTATTGTCTGCGGGAGCAGGTGCAGGTTCGGGCTGGCTTGCCCCGGTGTCTTTACCGCCACATGCCGTAAGGGAGCATACCATAGCAAAACTCATTAATAGTGCCATAATTTTTCGCTTCTTCATAATAATGAACCCTCCTTTTTGTGAAAATGTTCTAACTGATTAAGTTGTAATTGTGACTTCATTGTACATTTGTCCTGTATGTTTGTCAATAGATTTTTGAAAAAATTTTTCTTTTTCTAAAATTTTGAAAATTTTTGTCATTTTTCATTGCGGCTGGTGCGTATTTATGATATAGTTTCTATATAGAAATTATTTTCGCTCACAGTGCTGTGGTACAAACCCACAGACTTTGGCAGGAATGGAGGATTACTATGAAAATATGCAGGGCAAAAAATTATGATGACATGAGCCGCAAGGCGGCAAACATTATTTCGGCACAGATTATTATGAAGCCTGACTGCGTGCTCGGGCTTGCCACGGGATCAACGCCGCTTGGCGCCTACCAAAAGCTGGTGGAATGGTATCGGAAAGGCGACCTTGATTTTTCGGAGGTGATAACTGTAAATTTGGATGAGTATAAAGGACTCACCCGCGACAATCCGCAAAGCTACTATTATTTTATGAATGAAAACCTGTTTGGAAAAGTAAATATCAACAAAGAAAGAACGTTCCTTCCTGACGGGACGGAGCCGGACAGTGACGTTGCCTGTCAAAAATACAATAAAATCCTAAGAGCCGTGGGTGCGCCGGATTTGCAGCTCTTGGGGCTTGGGCACAACGGGCATATCGGTTTTAATGAGCCGGGAGAATATTTCTCCACGGAGACACACTGTATCACCCTTTCCGAGCAGACAATCAGTGCGAACGCACGGTTTTTTGCAAATGAAGATGAGGTGCCGCGCGAGGCATACACGATGGGCATAAAGACGATTATGTCCGCGCACCGGATTTTGCTGATTGTGTCGGGAGAGTCAAAGGCGGATATTGTAAAGGAGGCTTTTTTCGGACCGATTACACCGCAGGTTCCGGCTTCCATTCTGCAGCTCCATCCGAATGTCATTCTTGTGGCTGATGAGGCTGCATTGTCAAAATGCCAATGTCAAAATGCTTAGGAAGGTGACAGGTTATGAGATTGAAAAAAATCATTAACGGGGCGGTTTTTCAGGAGGATGGCTCGTTTATCCCGCAGACCGTGTACATGATTGACGGGCGGATTGCTTCGCAGGAGGAGTACCTTGCTTTATCAGGGAAAGCGGACATGGATGATGAAGCGGTGTTTGATGCCGGAGGAAGTTACGTTATCCCCGGACTGACGGATATTCATTTTCACGGTTGTATGGGGAGCGACTGCTGCGATGGCACGGCGGAGGCATTTGGGACGATGGCGGAGTATGAGCTTTACCAGGGCGTAACCTCTATCACCCCGGCAACCATGACAATGCCTGAGGAGGTGCTTTTGCAGATCTGCGAAGCGGTAAAAGCGTTTTGTGACAGAACGGATGGAAATTTGGATGAGAATGCAAATAAAAATGCCGCGGATTTGTGCGGACTTTATATGGAAGGACCGTTTATCAATCCGGCAAAAAAGGGAGCGCAGAACGGAAACTATATTATTCCCGCCGACACAGGTTTGCTAAACCGCTTACAGGAGCGCTCGGGCAATCTGTTTCGGACGGTGGCAGTTGCGCCGGAAACAGAGGGTGCGATGGCGTTCATCCGTGAAAACAGCAGCCGTATTAACATTTCCATCGCGCACACCACGGCGGATTACGAAACGGCGCGGGAAGCAATTTCCTGCGGCGCTTCACAGCTTACGCATACCTACAACGCCATGCCCCCGTTCGGGCACCGCGCTCCCGGTCCGATAGGCGCGGCAGCGGACAGTGACCATTGTATGGCGGAGCTAATCTGCGACGGTATTCATGTCCATCCTGCAGTGGTACGGACCACGTTTCAGATGTTCGGGGATGACCGGATTATCTTAATCAGTGACAGTATGCGCGCAACAGGCCTTGCGGACGGTCAGTACGACTTGGGCGGACAGACCGTTATTGTCAAGGGAAACCTGGCGGTTTTGGAGGACGGCACAATCGCGGGATCCGTGACAAGCCTTATGGGCTGTATGCGCAACGCGGTGCAGAATATGGGAATCCCTCTTGGCAGCGCAGTGAAATGTGCCGCTGTCAATCCGGCAAAGGCTGTCGGAATATATGATGATTACGGAAGCCTTACCCCCGGAAAAGTCGCAAATATCGTGGTGCTGGATAACAATTTAGCTTTAAAGATGGTATTTCACCATGCTTCCCTGGTGAAGGAACCTGGAAACGGAGGAAACTGACTATGGCGATTATGGTGCTTGATATCGGAGGAACCGCAATCAAATCCGCCCTGTACAGGGACAATACGCTGACAGACATCAGGGAAACGCCTACGCAGGCCGCGCAGGGCGGCATTCATGTAATGAACCGCGTAAAGGAAATTATCAGGGAATATCAGCAGGTGTATTCTTTTGACCGCATAGGCATCAGCACTGCCGGTCAGGTCAATCCCGTGCGTGGGGAAATTATCTACGCAAACGAAAACATCCCCGGATACACGGGCATGAAAATCAAGGAAATGATGGAAACGGAATTTCATGTGCCCACAAACGTCGAAAATGATGTTAACGCAGCCGCAATCGGGGAAGCGGCATTTGGCGCGGGGCGGCAGCATCAAAATTTTGTCTGCCTGACCTATGGCACGGGCGTTGGAGGCGCGATTTTCATGGACGGAAAGCTCTATACGGGAAGCAGTTATTCCGCGGGCGTGTTCGGCGCGATGGTAATCCATCCTGAGGACCGTGTTTTGGGACGTGATATGTTTACCGGATGTTATGAAAAATATGCTTCCGTGACGGCGCTTGTCAATAGTGCGCGCCGCCTGGATGCTTCGCTGACCAGCGGCAGGATAATCTTTGGGCGTCTTGATGAGCCGGATATAAAAGCACTTGTTGACCGATGGATTTTGGAAATCGTTTACGGACTGACGACTGTCATTCATATGCTCAATCCCGGCTGTGTCATACTCGGGGGCGGCGTCATGGAACAGTCTTATGTGCTGGAGCGGCTGAAAGAACAGCTGTATCAGCATATCATGCCAAGCTATCACCATGTAGTTATCGAAAAAGCAGCGCTTGGAAACCGCGCCGGGATGCTGGGAGCGGCTGTTTTGTAAGACGGCATTCCTCCTTCCTGCGTGCGCTGCGCAACAATACGAAAGGAGATTACGATTGTGGCAGAAAATATTTTAGAGACCATTACGGCACAGTACCATTCCCTTACCCGTTCAAGTCAGAGGCTTGCTGATTTCATTCTTGCCAACGCCCATGACGCACAGTACATGTCAATTTCAGGACTTGCCGAAAGCAGCGGCGTATCGGAAGCGTCCATTACGCGTTTTTGCAGGAGCCTTGGGCTTTCGGGATATAACAGCCTGAAACTGGCGCTTGCCAAGGCGGATTATGTCACGGATTTAGGGGAATCCTCCGATACTTCTGACACAATTTCGTCGAAGGATTCTTTCAGCAGTATTTTCCGGAAGCTTTACGATGCGAATATTTTGTCTTTAAATGAAACAATGGAGCTTTTGAACGAAGAAGATATTTCCAAAGCGGTAGACCTCATATCTGCCGCCGACCGGGTGTTCTGCCTTGGCCATGGGGGGAGCATGGTGATGGCGATGGAAGCGTGGGCGCGTTTTTCCACGGCGACATCGCATTTTGTCCATATTGAGGATTCACACATGCAGGTTATGCAGCTTGCGCTTGCCACGCAGAAGGATGTGCTCCTGTTTTTCTCGTATTCCGGCTCCACCAAGGATATGGAGGATATTATGCATATCGCAAAAGAGCGCCATATATCCGTCATATTGGTAACACATTTTCCTAATTCCTGTGCGGCAGGTTACGCGGATGTGGTTCTTTTGTGCGGTTATAATGAAAGTCCGCTGCAGTCTGGTTCTGTTGCCGCAAAATTGGGGCAGCTTTTTATCATTGAGTGCCTCTTTTATGTCTTCTGCAAACGAAATCCAGATACCCTTTCAGCGGCGAGAGCAGCTACGATAGAGGCGATTATGCCGAAACTTTTATAATTTTTATCAGATAGAAATGAAGAAAAACGGATGGACAGGGACGGAGGACAAGCATGGACTTTATCATAGGCGGATGCTGTCAGGGGAAAAAGGATTACGTGAAAAGACAGTACGGATTTTGTGAGAGCGATTTTATTTGCGCGGCACAGCTGGAGCAAAACGATATGGAAGGAAAATGCTGCCTTACGGATTTTCATCTGTATATCCGGCAGCTTATGAAAGAGGAAAAAAATATCGAAGAGAATATCGTAGCCCTTTTTCAAAAAAATGACATCCGTGTCATAATTTCAGACGAAATCGGCTATGGCGTTGTGCCGGCTGATACGTTTGAACGGGCATACAGGGAGGCTGTGGGAAGAACTTCCTGTATGCTCGCCGGGAAAGCAGACAAGGTTGTGCGGGTTGTAAGCGGTATCGGCGTTGTCATCAAACAGTAATATTTAGAGCCGGTACCCCCGCCGCGTGACCATTTTGCCGTTTATGACAGTGGTATGCGAATTGCCGATAAACACGGTTGTAAACATGCTGGCAGGAGTTTCCCGAAGTTCTTTTAATGCATGCAGGGAGCAGGTTTCCCCCTCACGCCCGATATTTTCGGTAATTCCGCAGACCGTATCTTCGGATGCATACCGTAGAATAATATCACATGCCTTCTTTAAATAATCATGCCGTTTACGGCTTGAAGGATTATAAAGACAAATCACCATATCTGCCTGTGCCGCCGCCAAAATACGTTTTTCAATCGTCTCCCACGGCGTCAGAAGGTCGCTTAAGCTGATAACCGCAAAATCCTGTATCAGTGGCGCACCCAAAAGCGCCGCGCCGGAAACTGCAGCCGTAATACCGCAGACGGGCTCTAAAAGAATGCCGGGATAGTCCTGTCCGATGACATGCATAAGCCCGGTCATGCCATATACACCCGCATCACCGCTGCAAACCATGGCGACTGTTTTTCCCTTCTTAGCCTCCTCAAAGCACATTTTACAGCGTTCCATCTCCTGTGTCATAGGCGTGGAGAGATACTCCTTATCGGAAAAGTGCGGCTTTATCAAATCAACGTAAACCGGATAACCGACAATCGTGTCACACTGCTCCAAGGTATGTACTGCCTGAATTGTCATCTGTTCATAGCTTCCGGGACCAATCCCGACAATATAGATTTTATGCATTTTGTATCTCCTTTTTTATCTGTTCTATGAAAACTTCCGCGTTGCCCGACATGGCAAGGATACCATACATATTTGAAAACAGGATAACTTCTGTTTGGATTCCATTCCCCGTGCGCCTGTGCAAATGCGCTAGCATTTTTTCCATCGCAGCTGCCATCGCCGCTTCAAAAATAGGACTGTCCGCAAGAATTTGCAGAGCGTCATCCGTCGTCGTACAGAGCAAAATACGGCGTGCTGTCTGTGCATTTGCGCCTGCAAGAATCGCACAGGCGCTCAGCGTCTCAAGCCGTGCGTCCGCCATATTTGAATGCGTGTTCATCACGCCCGCGGCAACCTTAATCAGCTTCCCGATATGACCAATCAGCAGTATCCGTGAAAACCCAAGCTCTGATGCAATGTCAAGTGTCTCGCCGATAAAGTTGCTGCATTTCACCCCTGCGTCCAAATCAAGTCCCCATGTTTTTTGCGCAAACTGCTGCCCGTAATTTCCGGGGGACAATAGAAGCGTTTTTGTTCCAAGCGCCTTTTTCTGTTTTAGTTCCAGCCGGATGGTATCGACAATTGCCCGCTCACTCATCGGCTCCACAATCCCGCTTGTGCCAAGTATGGAAATCCCGCCTTCAATTCCAAGCCGCGGATTAAAGGTTTTCTTTGCGAGCGCAATACCCTCGGGTGCAAAAATAATAATCTGCAAGCCGCCGTCATATCCCGCCGCCGCAAGTTCGGCAAGCACTTCCTTTTTTATCATCGCCCGTGGCACACTGTTAATTGCCGCGCTTCCCACAGGCTGCTCTAATCCCGCACGCGTTACCCTGCCGATTCCCGTACCGCCCTCAATCACAATCCCGTTGTCCGCACGGTAGCTGACTGCCGCAAAAATCCGGATTTTGTCGGTGCAGTCCGCGTCATCCCCGGCGTCTTTTTGCACGGCGCAGACCGCCTTTGTATTACTGATTGTAATCTCCGACACTGAAAGTGTGACACAAATCCCCTTTGGCGTGTCAATGCTTATGGACGTAAGACGCTTTCCTGTGAGCAGCATCCGTGCTGCCGCCTTTGCCGCGGCGGCGGCACAGGTTCCGGTGGTGTATCCGTATCTTAATTTTTTATGATTTTTATAGAGATATTCTTCCATTGGGGGACGACTCCTTTTTCCTGGGCGCAAACGGTTGTTTTATGGTTATTTTATATAGAACGAACTGTGTAAAAAAGTTGCACGGAAAAGCCCTATTGTGATAAAATTATATATAATTATAAAAAAACGTGCAATATGGCTTTTCTTATAAATGAAAATATATCAAAGCCGGACACAAAAAGGAGGATTATCAATGAAGAAAAAGCTTTTACTTATGGGGAATAACAAGCGTCTCATAACGGACTTTTTCATGCAGATGGACTTTTATTTTGACTGCGCGACGACATCCCTGATTGCATCCGATTTGAGAATACATTACCAGTTTTTTCAGCCGGACGCAATTGTTTACTGTATGCATGCGGAGAGCAGGGATAATATTAACAGCGTGACAAGGTTTGTTGAGGGCGGACCCCAAAACGATAGCGTTCCGTTTATCGTGATAGCGGATGGCGGAGATTATGAGTTTTTGTGCAAAATGCCGGGAGGGCGTGCGGATCTGCGGATTGGTGCAGGCGCTTCTGCTTCCGAGCTGCAGACGGAAATCAATAATGTAATCATTCGTCATAAAAGCGCTAAATTTGATCGGGAAAAAACAGGACCTGCATTGGACGATACGCTGGATAGGATTTCCCATTTGGATGAGGAGCTTGAAAAGCTCGAAAACGGCGATTTAAACGTCAGTATCCCCCAAAACCTGCTTCCTAAAACGGCACGTCCGAGAATTCTTGTCGTGGATGATTCTACGATTATCCATAAGGCGATTAAGGGATATATTGAGGATGAGTATGATATTTCCACGGCAATCAGCGGGACAGCCGCACTGCGGTTTCTCAAAGCAAAGGAAGTTAACCTCATTCTTTTGGATTATGAAATGCCTGATATGGACGGTGCGCAGGTGCTAAAGGCGCTGCGGGAAAATCCGCTCACGGCAGCCATCCCCGTCGTATTTCTGACCGGGGTAAACGATACGGCAAAAATCCAAAAGGCACTCAGGCTAAAGCCTGACGGGTATTTGTTAAAGCCGATTGACAAAAATGTATTGCTCAGCAAAATTAAGGAAATTTTAGGATAGGGGAGATACATAATGGGCAGTGATGATGAAAAAGAAAGAGCTGTGGAGCAGGACAAAGAAATTAAACTGACGGATTTGTTTGATATTGAAATGCTTCAGCGCATGCAGGACGCGTTTTCCGACATGACGGGACTTGCAGCTGTCATTACGGATGCGAACGGTGTAGCGGTCACAAAAGGAAGCAATTTTACGGATTTTTGTTCCCTGTATACGCGCACCAATCCAATCGGGTGTATGCGCTGTCAGGAATGTGATAAACGCGGCGCTGAACTTGCGCTCAAGACAGGCGCTTCCGTTCCGTATACCTGTCATGTGGGACTTACGGACTTTGCGGCGCCTATTATGGCAGGAAGGCGCATGATAGGCTGTTTTGTAGGCGGCCAGGTGCTTACGGACACGCCGGATATTATCAAGGTTATGCAGAGTGCGGGGGAGCTGCGGATTGATTTGATTAAGTACCTTCAGGCGGTCATGAAGGTAAAGATTTTGGATAAGGATACGGTTACCCGCCACGCGAATTATTTATATACCCTGACTAATATTATTTCAAGTATCGCTTACCATAGATATAAAATGGAAGAGGCAAATATTGAAATAGAAAAAGCGGCAAACATGAAGTCGGACTTCCTTGCGAATATGAGCCATGAGCTTCGTACACCGATGAACGCGGTTATTGGAATGGCGGAAATGGCATTGCGAAAGGATATGTCAAGTGACGTCAGGGAATGCTTAAACCAGATCCGGACAGCAGGGAAAACACTCCTTACGATTATCAATGACATTCTCGACTTTTCCAAAATTGAGTCGGGAAAAATGGATATTGTCGAAGCGGACTTTGAGCCGTTGTCGCTTGTCCATGATATTGCATCCATTATCATGACAAGGATTGATGCCAAGGAAACGGAGCTTTTAATCGACATCAACCCCAATCTGCCGCGTGTCCTTTATGGCGATAACAACCGGATTAAGCAGGTAATCATTAATCTTGCGAACAATGCCGTGAAATTTACAATGGAAGGAAAGGTTGTATTAAAATTCAGCTGCCGCCGCAGGAGCGAGCGCTATATTGACTTTATGTTCAGTGTAGAGGATACGGGAATTGGAATCAAGGAGCAGGACTTGGAAAAAATTTTCCAGTCCTTCCAGCAGGTGGACAGCAAGCGTAACCGCAATATCGAGGGCACGGGGCTTGGACTTGCCATATGCCGCCAGCTTATTTCCCTGATGAACGGCAGCCTTTCCGTAAAAAGCGAGTATGGGAAGGGCTCCTGCTTCTCGTTTGAAATTCCCCTGAAAATTGTGGACGCCGCGCCTTCCCTGGTGATACAGAATCCCAATCCCGCGCCTGCATTCGGCGTCCTCGAAAATGAGTACGCGGACAGCAGATTAAAGGCGGATATGCGCAAGCTTGGCATCAAATATACCAAAATTGAGAACATCAGGGACATTGAAGCGGTCAAGGAAAGCATTTTGCCCGCAATTGAAGAACGCCCGTTCCTGTTTGTCGATAAGGCAGCGCTTAGCGATGAGCTGCTTTTGTTTGTGGAGGAACATCCGCAGCTTACGGTGGTTTCTGTCAACTCTTACAGCTATTCGTCGGACAGTGATCTGCCCAATATCATGTTTGTCAAAAAGCCTGTCTCCGCGATGATGATAACGGCAATCTATAACAACGAGGAGTACATTGACGAGCATATGGGTGACGCGCTCTATGATTTTATGGCGGAAACGGCAAAAATCCTGATTGTAGATGATAACACGGTGAACCTTACGGTGGCGGAAGGACTTTTGGAGCCGCTTGGAATGGAGATTGATACGGCGCTTGGCGGAAAGGAAGCAATTGAGAAGATTTCGGAAACGCACTATGATTTGGTATTAATGGACCATATGATGCCGGAGATTGACGGTGTCGAGACGACGCGCATAATCCGGCGGTTCCACAAGGAATATGATGATGTACCGATTATCGCACTGACTGCAAATGCGGTGGGCGGCGTGAAAAACATGTTCCTTGAGGAGGGCATGAACGACTTTATCGCGAAACCGATTGAAGTGCATGTGCTAATGAACAAAATGAAACAATGGCTGCCAAAGGATAAAATTACAAAAGGTGTGAAACGAAAAACATACGTCAAAAAATCACTGCCGCAAATAGAAGGAATTGATACGGCAGCCGCAATTAAAATGATTGGCAACGAGGATGTCTTTTGGTCTATTTTAAAGGATTATTGCAGAATCATCCCGCAGAAAATCAAACTGATTCAGGAATACTACGATACACAGAACTGGAAGGGCTACACAATCGAGGTGCATGCGCTCAAAAGCTCCTCACGCCAAATCGGTGCGGCAGGACTTGCAAAGAAGGCAGAGCTGCTTGAGAAGGCAGGAAATGAGCTTGACCTTGATACAATCCATGCGAATACGCAGGAGGCGCTTGATGAATACCGGCATTACTATGAAATTCTAAGCCCGTATTTTACGGAGACGCAGAATCAGGCGACAAAAGAGCTGACAGATGAAATTCTGCAGGAAGTATTTGCGGAAATTGGTCATGCGATAGAGGAGCTTGATACGGATTTGCTTGAGGAGGCGGTCAGCAGGCTTGGCGCGTATAAGCTTGACGCGGCGTATTCCGAATATTATAATAGAATGCGCAAAGCGGTTGATGATATGGACGCGTATGCCTGCGAGGATATTATGACGGAATGGAAGGAAAATCTGAATACGAAGGAGTAGGGAGTGCAGTGTTCCTAAAAGCTAACGCTTTTCGCTGTCAGGAATTCGCAGAAATTGGCAAGGATGGAGGATTTATATGCAGGAAAAAAGACGGCGGATATTTGGGGTATTTATCGTGTTGTGTGTAATCATGCTGACAGGCTGTAAGGGCGGGAAAAACCAAACGGACACGGCAAAGTACAGCATCGTCTGCACAACCTTTGCGCAGTATGACTGGATCCGGGAAATTACCGCAGGACATTCTGACAGTTTTGAACTGATTTATCTGCTCGATAAGGGCGGTGACCTGCATAGCTACCAGCCGACGGCGGAAAGCATGGCAAAAATTGCGTCGGCGGATATGTTTGTGTATGTTGGCGGTGAGTCGGATGCATGGGTGGAAGAGGCGCTAAAAGGCGCAGTAAACAAGGATATGCGTGTCGTGAACCTGATGGATTCACTTGGCGACAGGGTCAGGGAGGAGGAACTTGTTGAAGGGATGCAGTGTTATGAGGATGATGCACCCGGGGAAACGGAGTATGATGAGCACATATGGCTTTCCCTCAAAAATGCTTCTTATCTGACCAAGGTGCTTTCGGAAACGCTGCAGGGGCTTGACGCTGAAAATGCTCAGGATTATGCGGCGAATGCAGGGAATTATATCGAAGCGATAGAGGCGCTTGACAGGGAATACGCGGATATGGTGAAGCAATCGGTCAAAAAGACGGTTTTATTTGGCGACCGTTTTCCGTTCCGTTATATGACAGAAGATTACGGTTTGGATTATTATGCTGCATTTTCCGGGTGCAGTACGGAAACGGACGCAAGCTTTGAGACTATTACGTTCCTTGCGGGAAAGACAGACGAATTGGGACTTTCCGCCATTTTGGCAATCGAGGGCTCCGATCAAAGAATAGCCGAAATCATCAGGCAGAACACACAGGACCAAAATCAGGAAATCCTTACCATGAACTCCTTGCAGTCCGTGACGGCAGAGGAGATAGAGAACGGATTTACGTATTTAGGTGCGATGCGGGACAATTTGGCAGTCCTGAAAAACGCATTGAACTGACTTTAACAGGAGCATTGTTAACAACATGAACAGATTTGTATTGCGTCAGTCACTTATTTTGTTTCTGACGGCATCTATTTGGGGTTTGGGTTTTATCGCCCAAAGCGTCGGCATGGATTATGTCGAGCCGTTTACATTCACGGCTTCGCGCAACATTCTTGCGTGTTTTGTGCTTGTCCCATATATTATAGTAACAGATAAAAGAAAACAAAAAAATGACACAAGTGTCATAAACAGGCGAACCCTGTTAACCGGAGGAATCTGCTGTGGAATCTGCCTTTTTGCTGCAAGCAGCCTGCAGCAGTTTGGCGTAAAGTACACTACGGTCGGAAAAGCCGGATTTATTACGGCTATGTATATGGTTTTAGTGCCGATATTCGGCATTTTCCTACATAAAAAGGCTGGAATAAAGGTATGGACGGCGGTAGCGCTTGCTGCGCTTGGCATGTATTTCCTGTGCATCACCAAGGGGGAATTTCGCCTGGAGCTTGGGGACAGCCTTGTGTTTGCCTGCGCCGTCTGCTTTACGTTCCATATCCTGACCATTGATTATTTTTCACCGCAAACGGACGGCGTAAAGCTCTCATGCATTCAGTTTTTCGTATGTGCGGTGCTGTCAACGGTGTCTGCACTGGTCTTTGAGACACCGGATATGCATAGTATTGTTGCGGCGGGCGTTCCGATTTTATATGCAGGCGTGTTCTCAAGCGGTGTGGCATATACCCTTCAGATTGTCGGTCAAAGAGGCATGAACCCAACGGTAGCATCCTTGATTTTGAGCCTGGAGTCTGTCGTGTCCGTGCTTGCAGGATGGCTGGTTCTGCATCAGGCGCTCTCAGCAAGGGAGATTTTCGGATGCGCACTGGCGTTTGCGGCAATCATCCTGGTACAGCTTCCGGATAAAAAAATGCATGTGCATGCCGCTCAAAGCACCGAGTAAATCCAGGAAAAGACGGAAGCGCCAAAAACGGTCAAAATCCCTGCTACTGCAATGGAAAGACTGCTCATGGCACCCTCAATTTCGCCAAGTTCCATTGCCTTTGCAGTGCCGATTGCATGTGCGGAGGAGCCGAGCGCAAGTCCTTTTGCAATCGGTTCCTGAATACGGAACAACTTAAACACCGGCTCGGCAAGAATATTTCCCAAAACACCCGTGACAACAATCACCAGGACCGTAATGTTTACATGACCGCCAAGCTCTTGTGAGACGCCCATCCCGATTGCCGTCGTGATTGACTTGGGCAGAAACGTCACGAATTCCTGCTGGTTCAGTCCGAACAGCAGTGCCAGAAGCAGTACCGTGACAAGGCTTGTCAGTACACCCGATACAATCCCCGCGGCAACCGCGGCGAGGTTTTTCTTTAACAGCGTAAGCTGCTCATAAAGCGGAATTGCGAGGCAGACTGTGGCGGGGGTGAGAAACCAGCTTATGTATTTTGCGCCCATATTATAGGTATCGTAATCCACATGCGCCGCCAAAAGCACAAGGATTGTGGCGGCAATGGAAATCAGCAGCGGGTTAAAAAGACCGCTGTGGAATTTCTTTTTGAGCCAGGCGCCAAGCATATATGCGAGAAGACTGATTGTAGCGCCTGCAAAAATGGAAGTCTGCATAAACTCATTCATTGTCTTTTTTTTTCCTTTCCATGTCTGATAATTGCCTGCGAAACCCTGCCGCTTACCGCCATCACCGCGATAAGCACCACGACCGTAATGACGGCAACGGGTACAAGCATCGGCTGCAGGATATTCCAGGAAGCCATTAATCCAACACCTGCCGGAATAAACATGACCGGCATAATCTCAATTAGAAATTTTCCGGCGTTGCTTACCTGTTCCAGCTTAAGGATGCCTGTCATAAGGCAGGCAAATAAAATCGCCATACCGTAAATGCTCGCAGGGATGGGCAGAGGCAGCACCGCTTTTAGGACTTCGCCGATGAAGGAAATGGAAAGGATGATTAGAAATTGTTTTAAGTAGTTCAAGGCTAAACACTCTCCTGTTTTTGTCCGATATTATATTATAGTTACATTCCTTTGACATTCTAACACAGTTGGTGCTTTTTGGAAAGAAAAAGTCGTATATAATGGGATATCGATAGAAAATTTTGTATTTTGTAAAATTTTTGTGGTAATTTACATAAAATTGTGTTAGACTGTATGGGAATATAAAAATATTCTTAAATTTAAGGGGGAGCAGGATGCGGAAGGCGCAAAAGCAGGAAATCATGGAATTGCTTCAGACCTTACATGAGGCACATGATGAAATTAAAAATGATATTGACAAAAAGAATTATGTGCCTGCGCAGGACATGCTAAGCCAGTGCCAGGAATGTGCCATCACGATTGGAACGGCGATTGAAGCAACAGAGGGAGAAGGTTTTATCACAGTATCCCATGTGGAGACATACTGCGATGTTGTTTTTCATTGTCATGAGGAATTAAACAGCGGGGATGTCAGCGCAAATAAAATTTACAAAAAACTGAAAAAACAGTTGGTCTGCATCGAGAACAGCGTGCGCAATGATATCCGGCTTCGCAGGGAGGTCGTATTTTTCCCGTACAAGGCTTCAATGTGGGATGCTTTGGAAAGCGTTTATCTTGCGGCAAAGGAAGACCCGGATTGTGACGCGTACTGTGTGCCGATTCCATATTATGACAAAAACCCGGACGGAAGCTTTGGCGCAATGCATTATGAGGGCGCGGAATATCCGAAGAATATTGACATAACGGATTGGAAAGCATATAATTTTGAGGAAAGAAAGCCCGATGTTATTTATATACATAATCCTTATGATAATTGGAATTTCGTCACTTCCGTGCATTCGCGGTATTACAGCAACAACCTGAAAAAATATACGGACAGGCTGGTTTATATACCATATTTTATATTAAACGAAATTGAGCCGGACGATCAGGAAAGGATTGATAACATGAAGCATTTTATTTGGACACCGGGCGTTATCAATGCGGATAAGGTAATTGTCCAGTCAGAGAAAATGAAGCGGATTTATGTAAATGAGTATCTGAAGGCGGCGAAGGAAAACGGATTACAGGGGTACCATATTGACCGTAAGAGGCTGGAGGAGAAATTTTTGGGACTTGGCTCTCCGAAGCTTGACAGGGTTGCAAACACAAGACGCGAAGAGATAGAGGTTCCCGAGGAATGGCTGAAAATCATTCAAAAGCCGGACGGGAGCTGGAAGAAAATTATTTTCTACAATACAAGCGTTGGGGCGCTGCTGCAGCATAATGAAAAAATGCTTGAAAAAATGCAGTACGTGTTTGGCATCTTTAAGGAGAATCAGGATGAAGTAGCGCTTTTATGGCGTCCGCATCCGTTGATTAAAGCGACAGTAGAGAGTATGCGTCCGCAGCTTTGGATTGAATATGACAGGCTTGTCAGAAAGTACCGGGAAGAAGGCTGGGGGATTTATGACGATACGAGCGATGTTGACCGGGCGATTGCGCTGAGTGACGCATATTACGGGGATGGCAGCAGTGTGGTGCAGTTGTACCAGCAGACAGGGAAGCCGATTATGATGCAGAATGTGGAAGTGACTGAGTAAGCGGTTTTGATAATTGTGTTATAGAAAAGATGAACCTTGACAATTTCATGCTTTATATCTTAAAACAAACATATATTCGAGAAAATCTTGACGTTTTTACAGTCAATTTTTATTGCTTATGATAAGAGAATTTATTTCTCTAAGGATAGTGTGGACTACGAACAGAAATTTGAATTAAAAGCGAAATAAATGAAATAGAGAAGATAGAAAGATGTAAAGTATGAAATTGTCAATGCGATGGATACGTTGCATCTTTTTTTGTGGGATAAAGCGGCGTTTAAGGAATAATCAGCAAATGGGGCATATGAAATGAAAGTATTGGTAACGGGTTCTGATGGATTTATCGGCAGCCATTTAACAGAGGAACTGGTGAAAAAAGGTTATCAGGTAAAGGCATTTGTGTATTATAACTCCTTTAACAATTGGGGATGGCTGGATACACTGCCAAAAGACATCATGAAAAATATAGAAGTTTTTCAGGGGGATATCCGCGATCCCAATGGCGTAGAGCAGGCTGTGAAAGATGTTGATGCAGTATTTCATCTTGCGGCGTTGATTGCAATACCGTTCAGTTATCACTCGCCCGATACATATGTTGACACCAATATAAAGGGAACGCTGAATGTATTGCAGGCGGCTAGAAAATTGGGAACAAAGCGTGTACTTGTGACATCCACATCAGAGGTATATGGAACAGCGCAGTATGTCCCGATTGATGAAAAGCATCCGTTTCAGGGGCAGTCACCATATTCGGCGACAAAGATCGGCGCGGACAGGCTTGCGGAAAGCTTTTACCGTTCGTTTGGATTGCCGGTAACGATTGTAAGACCGTTTAACACTTACGGACCGAGGCAGTCGGCGAGGGCAGTAATTCCTACAATTATCACACAGCTACTTGCGGGAAAGACAGAAATCAAACTCGGCTCATTGACACCGACAAGGGATTTTAATTATGTGAAGGATACGGTGAGCGGATTTATATCCATATATGAGTCGGATAAAACAGTTGGAGAAGAAATCAATATTGCGACGCAGAAAGAGATTACGATTGGGGGACTTGCGGAAGAATTAATCAGGCAGATTAATCCGGAGGCAGGGATTGTCTGTGATGAAGAGCGGTTAAGACCTGAAAAAAGTGAGGTAAACAGACTGCTCGGGTGCAATGAAAAAATTATGCGCTTGACCAGCTGGAAACCGCGGTATTCTTTGGAAGAAGGTTTAAGGGAAACGATAACGTTTCTGAAAGAGAATTTGGATAAATATAAAACGGACATATATAACCTGTAGGGCTTCTGACAGCAGAACGAAAGAATGTGAGACATGAATGATGTATATATAGAAGAGGACAAAAGCATATTGGATGCGATGCAGCAGCTTGATAAGAGTGCAAGAAAAATATTGTTTGTACATAGGGAAGGAAAGCTTTTGGCATCGCTTACGGACGGGGATATCCGCAGATGGATATTGAAAAAGGGAGATTTACAGATGCCCATTAAGTATGCGGCTAATTATGCACCAAAGTATCTGTATGAACATCAGATGGATCAGGCTATGCATACTATGAAAGAATACGGGATTGATGCACTCCCTGTGGTGGATAATGAACACCGGATTAAAAAGGTTGTTTTTACAAATGATTTCGTGCAGAAACATGGCGTATTTGACAAAAAAATCCCTGTGGTTATTATGGCAGGAGGATTGGGAACAAGGCTTTCGCCCTACACAAATATTCTACCGAAACCTTTGATACCTGTTGGAGATTACCCGATTGCCGAGCACATTATCAACCGGTTTTATGCATATGGATGCCGGCAGTTTTATATGATAGTCAATTACAAAAGAAATATGATAAAGGCATATTTTGACGAGCTTGAAAAGGAGTACCGGCTTGATTTCATAACAGAGGAAAAGGCGCTTGGAACAGGAGGCGGGGTCAGCCTGTTAAAGGGGAAAGTAAAGGATACTTTTATTTTGACTAACTGTGATATTCTGATAGATGACGATTTGACCAAAGCGTACAGACAACACGTTGAGGCGGGAAACATGATTACAATGGTATGCTCGTTAAAAAATTTTATAATTCCGTACGGGGTGGTAAACATAGGGGAAGATGGGACAATTGACTCCATGCAGGAAAAGCCGAATATGTCTTTCTTTACGAATACCGGATGTTATTTTGTTGAACCAGACGTGATAGGGGATTTGGAATACAATGAGCCGGCCGACTTTCCAATAATTATTGAAAAATATATGAAAGAGGGAAAAAGGGTAGGCATTTATCCAATTGGTGAGGAGGCATGGCTTGATATGGGACAGCTTGATGAACTGGAAAAGATGAAGGCAAGATTAGGGTGCTGATGAAATCAATAATTACAAGAAAAAAGAAAAGTAAATTGATGAAAAGAAAGAATAGTAAATATTATGAAAAGATTAGCTATTATACCAGCACGTTCGGGCTCAAAAGGGATAAAAGATAAAAACATAAAGTTGTTAGCAGGAATTCCTCTTATAGGATATACGATAAAGGCGGCATTAGAATCGAATATGTATGAAAGAGTAATGGTTTCTACGGATTCCCCCCAATATGCCAAAATCGCGAAAGAACTTGGCGCAGAGGTTCCTTTTTTAAGAAGTGAGATAACATCACGGGATACATCAACGTCATGGGATGTTGTAAGAGAAGTGGTTGATCAATATAGAAGACAAGGATATGAATTTGATTCAATTACCCTTTTGCAGCCAACATCGCCGCTAAGGGATGCAGACGATATTATTGGGGCATATAAATTATTTGATGTTAAGGCTGCTAATTCAATAATTAGTGTTTGCGAAGCAGAACATTCACCGCTTTGGAGTAATATTATAGGATCTGATTTATCAATGGAGCATTTTGCGGAAACGGATGATGGTGTCTCAGGTCGTCAACAATTGTTAACATATTATCGTCAGAACGGAGCAATTTATATTGTCAATGATATAGCACTTAACAATATTCATAATATATTTAGAGAAAAATGTTATGCCTATATTATGGATCAAAGTCATTCTATTAATATTGATTCAGAATTGGATTTTATGATAGCAGAAGCAATCATGAAGGTAAAATAAATTTTAATATTAATAAAATAATAAGA
>DKYC01000083.1:12281-12501 GCA_002492295.1 Lachnospiraceae bacterium UBA7110 | reverse complement strand
AATAAGCGGATTTTTTATTAAGGAGGAAAATTTCATGGAGAAACTTTTATTTACTTCAGAGTCCGTAACAGAGGGACATCCCGACAAAGTGTGCGACGCGATTTCCGACGCCATTCTTGACGCGTTGATGGAGCGAGATCCTATGAGCCGCGTAGCATGTGAAACGGCGACATGTACGGGATTTGTACTTGTAACGGGAGAGATTACAACAAAGGCATAT
>DKYC01000083.1:0-12025 GCA_002492295.1 Lachnospiraceae bacterium UBA7110 | reverse complement strand
TGAGCCGCGTTGCCTGTGAGACAGCGACCTGTACAGGTTTTGTACTTGTAACAGGAGAGATTACAACAAAGGCATATGTGGACATTCCAAAGATTGTCCGTGATACGGTAAAGGAAATCGGATACGATAAGTCGGAGTATGGTTTTGATGGAAATACGTGTGCCGTATTTACTGCGATTGACGAGCAGTCGGGCGATATTGCGATGGGTGTGGACAAGGCTCTTGAGGCAAAAGAGAACAAAATGAGCGATGCTGAGATTGAGGCAATCGGCGCCGGTGATCAGGGTATGATGTTTGGTTATGCGACAAACGAAACGCAGGAGTATATGCCGTATCCGATTTCGCTTGCGCATAAGCTTGCACTGCAGCTTACAAAGGTGCGCAAGAACGGTACGTTGAAGTATTTAAGACCTGACGGAAAGACCCAGGTATCGGTGGAATATGATGAGAACGGCAAGCCGAAAAGATTGGAAGCAGTGGTTCTCTCAACACAGCACGACCCCGATGTGACACAGGAGCAGATCCACGAGGATATCAAGAAGTATGTGTTTGATGAAATCCTTCCGAAGGAGCTGATTGATGCGGAGACAAAGTTCTTTATCAATCCGACAGGACGTTTTGTCATCGGAGGACCGCATGGCGATGCAGGATTGACAGGACGTAAGATTATCGTGGATACCTACGGCGGATATGCGCGTCACGGCGGCGGTGCGTTTTCCGGAAAGGATTGTACAAAAGTGGACAGAAGCGCGGCATATGCGGCAAGATATGTGGCAAAGAATATTGTTGCAGCAGGACTTGCGGATAAGTGCGAGATTCAGCTTTCTTACGCAATCGGTGTGGCACAGCCGACTTCTATCAATGTAGATACGTTTGGGACAGGAAAGCTTAGCAATGAGAAACTGGTTGAAATCGTGCGTGAGAACTTTGACCTTCGCCCGGCAGGAATTATCAAAACACTTGATTTGAGAAGACCGATTTACAAGCAGACGGCAGCTTACGGACATTTCGGAAGAAATGACCTTGACCTTCCTTGGGAGAAGCTGGATAAGGTTGATGTGTTGAAAAAGTATTTATAGAATATGGATAACCGCAAGGAGGCAGGAATGTCTGCCTCTTTTGCGGTTTTGGGCTAATTACCGAAATTAGGGGATAAGTCCAATGACAAGACATGGAGGAATTTTTTTTAGACGTAAATCTTACAAATGTAATATTTAATAATAATTTTACTGTCCCATTGCTTTACGGAGACAGAAATAGTTTGGCAGTAGGCAAATAAATACAAACAAGGAAAGGATAAGTGACTATGATAAAGAGAAAGACTGAAAATAATATGATGCGTGTGGACGGCTTTCCAAAAAGGACTGTTATTTTGCTGTCTGCCGTAATGATAAATATCATTATACTTACACTGTCTGGCTGCGGCAGACAGCCGGCGGAAGGTCTGGATACGGGAGCGGAAACAACAGTAACTGCAGAAACGTCAGCCGCAGGAAACCCGACAGATGGAAGATCGCATCTGATAAGTGTGTTTGATATGCAGGCGGAGGAGGAAATTATATCGGTTTACCGCGACAGTTATGATAATGCAGTAAAAACAGACACATATGCCCGTTTGGAGACAACGCGCCGTATCCTCGCCCGGCTTGGGGAATACGGCTACACGGCTGTTGACAGCGAAAATCAAATTGATATGGTAAACGCGGAGCAGTTGACAGCGTTTTGTAATGCAGCAGAGCAAAAGGAAACGGCGGAATGCACCGTCATTGCAGTTATGGACTCAGGCTTTCGGATTTTTGACCTAAAGACAGAAAACGGGGATTTAAATGTTGTAAGAAGATATTACCAATATGACGAAAACGGATGCATGAAAAATACCGATACGGTAAGTTATCCCGCCGGTTTTTGGCAGTATACACAGGAGGGGTATTTTCTCTTTTCGGGAAGTTATTTTTCCGATACGGATTTTGTCCTGACAATGAGCGACGCGTCAGAGCACACGGCATTGCGGGTTTTACCGTTGAACGAAACATGCCGGGAACAAAACAGGACTTATATCCTGCCAATTGGCTATGAGCGCAACAACCTGTTTTTGTGTGACTGGAGCGAGGATGATTATGGGTCAGTAGATTTCTACGATGTATTTGACCGTTTTTATCCGGTATTGTACGGAAAACCGGTTCCCTACACTGCGGCAGACAGTACGGTAGACGAAACCGTTTACCAAATCCCCGAGGCTGAATTTGAAACGGTAATTATGACATATTTTAAGATAGACAAAGAAACCTTGCACGCAAGGACGGATTATCTTGCGGAGTGCGCGGCATATGCATACAGACCGCGCGGATATTATGAGGCGGAGTATCCCGACATCCCGTATCCGGAGGTTGTGGGCAGCAGTGAAAATCCGGATGGGACAATCACACTGCTTGTTAATGCCGTCTATCCATATGGTGACACGTCGAAGTCTTTCACACATAGAACCGTGGTACGTCCGCTGGAGGATGGCAGGGTTCTATATGTGTCTAATGAAATGGTTACGCGTCAAGGGGAATACGATACGTGGTGGCATTGTGAACGCTTAACGGAAGAGGAACATGCGGGGGATATTGCGGTATCGGAACCTGTGGAGGCAGATACTGCAGTGACAGACACGGAATTGTTTTCGCCGCAGGAGGGGTGCCTGCTGACAAACGCAGAAAAAGAGGAATTAAAAACCGCCGTGCTTGGCGCAGCCGGGGAGGTGAAGGAAGCGTACCATGATATTGAGCTTGCCGGCAATTCGGAATACGGTTCCAACATTAAAAACTTTACAGAAGAGCAGCGGAAAACTGTTGTGGCACTTCTCGGGGCGGCAGGGTACGTCAGCGTTTCGCAGGACGTCAACATGGAAAACGGGGAAAAGGTGGAGGACTTTTATGTTGCGTACCAAAAAAAACAAAGTGCAATGGTGACAGTTATTCAGGTGGATTTGGACGGACTTTTGCGGACAGTTACGTTTGTCCACAGAGACGGTAAGCTGCAGACATATTATGTGGGAATTGGCTGGGAGGAAGGAGGCATTCCAAGGATAAAGGATACGTCCGTCAGTGACATTGAGGAGATTAACCTGACAGAAAAGGGCTACTTTATTTACAAATATAAAGAACTGTTCTTACATTCCTGTTTTCGCCAGTATTGGCGCATAAAGCCGCTCTCCGATAAGTGCAGGGAGCTGACGGAAAAATATGTACGGGGATTAAGTTATGTCAACTACAACATGCTTGTGACAAACTGGGACAGCCATAATGTGGAGGAGATTTTAATGCCGTGTATGTTTGAGGATATTTACCGCATTGATACAGGAGAGAACCTCAAAGCGCAGAACTGGCGCATTTCCGCAGATACTTATGAACGGATTATGACTACATATTTTCCCGTGTCCCTGGAAACGCTGCGGACTAAGTGCGGATATGACGCAAAGAGTGACAGCTATCCGTATGAAAAGATTTCCTCAAGCCCCTACCCGCCGTTCGGGGAAGTCGTTGACTATACGGAGAACGCCGATAAAACGATTACACTCACAGTGGACGGTGTTTGGGCGGATTACAATTCCGACTGTGCTTTTACAAACACAATTGTGGTGCAGCCCTTTTCCGATGGCACATTCCGCTATTTGTCCAATATCATTGAGCAAAAGGAATTAGAGCTGCCGCCGATTGCTGCAGTAAAAAAATAGGGGAAGATGTATCAAATGAGACTGCTCATGAAAAACTGCGATTTGTCAAAAACATTATACACAACATCGCAATTGTGGTATAATTTAGACAAACCTGTTGCGTCCGCGCGCCGCCTGATGCAAATACGGGGAACGACAAAAAGCAGCGCAGAAAAGAGGTACGGATGAAAAAAACAAAATTTAGCGTGAAACTGGTATGTTACATTGTTATGGTGTCGCTTGTGGCACTGTTAATCAGTGCGTCGATGATCAGTATCCGGATGATTGGAATTCTTGAAAACGACATGCAGCTCACAAGCCGTCAGACAATGGACTCGGCAATGACAAGCTTTCAGCGCTATACCAAGACATTGAGCCTGCCGATTGACTTAATGTGCAGGAGTAACGATTTTAAGAAAATTGATGAGGGTTATGATGAACGCATCAGCGGGATACAGGATTCACTCCTAAGTGCACTCAAGGTTATTCCCAATTCCGAACGCACGTACTATTCTACTGCGAGCGGAAGATACATACAGGCAAAACTGGTAGTGTCCGAAGAGGGCAAAAAAACAGGTGATTATGTCGAAGAAACAGGCGTTGACAACAGCACGCAGAACTGGTTTGCGGACTGCCAGGGACTTGGCGGGCGCTATACCGTGTTTGCAAATTTCACGGAGCCGTATGTCAATAGCGACGGCGTCAATGTCTTTACGGTTTCACAGGACTTAAAGGCGGCTGATGTGCATGTGGGCGTGGTTGCAATGGATATCAATGTCCAGGTGCTGGAGGAGTATGTCAATGGCATCGGGCTGATGAATACAGGATTTACGGTTTTGGCAAACGAGTCGGGCGATATTATCATCAATAATGATAAGAACGATGTGGTTGCCAGTGCGGCGGAAATTCCTGTATGGAATGAGCTGATTGCGGAGGCGGATGCTTACGCGCAGGCGCAGCTTGCCGAAAATCCGGACGCGGAGGTCAATCCGTTTGCAAGCATGACCTGTAAAATCGGCGGGGAAAAATATGTCGTGACCGTTTTGCAGGATGCGATTACGGGCTGGTATCTTGTGGGAATGATTGGCGACGATGAACTTGCTCCAAGCTTTCGGGCAATTACCGTTACGACCGTAATCTGTGTCATATTGGCGCTGATTCTTTCCGTGCTGGTGGCATTGTTCGTTTCGTACTCGATTTCACGTGAACTGAAAAAGCTGCAGTCTGCAACAAACCGGATGGCGCAGGGAGACCTGTCCACGAAGCTGGAGGTCAGACGGCTTGACGAGTTTGGAGAACTGGAGCACAATTTCAACACGATGATGGACAGCATTTCGGGGCTGATAAAAGAAGTGGATGCAAATTCCGATGAAATCTTTGATATTGCCAAATCCGTAACGGAGGTATCCGGGAACACGAAGGAAATCGCCGAGCAGGTGACGGAGGCAATTGCCAGCGTGGCACAGGGTGCAACCGAGCAGGCGCAGAGCACAGCGGATGCAAACACGGAAATGGAAAAGCTTGCGGAAAGCATGGAGGCATCAAAGGAAAAGACCAAGCACATCGGTGACTGCTCAAGAGATACGGCAGAGCTTGGTGAAAAGGGAATTCGTATTCTTGATGAACTGATCCGGAAATCCGATAAGGCGAAAACCAATGCGGCGGAGTCCATCCAGATGATGACGGAAATGCTCAAATCAATTGATAAAATTAACTATATTGCAGATGTAATTACGGACATTACTTCGCAGACAAACCTTCTTTCCTTAAACGCAAGCATTGAGGCGGCAAGAGCGGGAGAGGCAGGAAAAGGATTTGCGGTTGTAGCGGATGAAATCCGGCAGCTTGCTGACCAGTCGAAGAATTCGACGGAAGAGATTAAGCAGATTTTGAACGAAATATCCGGAAATTCCGGTCAGGTAGAGAGCAGCCTTGAGGAGAGCGGCGCCATTCAGGAGGAGCAGCAGGTATCGATTAAGGAAACGCAGAACCTGTTTGAAGCAATTGGAAATTCCGTTCAGGAACTTTTGGCGGCTGTCGAAGAAATTGAGACGCTGAATGCCGAAATGAACAGGGAACGCGATAATGTGGTACATCAAATGGAGGACATTGCATCTGTTTCCGAAACGTCTGCGGCGGCAACCGAGGAGGTCAACGCTTCTGCAGAGCAGGTTAATGATACCATGAGCCAAATGGCAGGATATGCGAAGACGTTGGATGAGATTGTGAATAAACTGAGCGTGTCAGTAAAGCAGTTTAAACTGTAAAGAAAACAGTAAATTTTAGAAATGATAAAAAACGGCAATCCGAATTTTCCGGATTGCCGTTTTTGTCTGTAAACTGTATTACCAAAGCTGCAGTAAATGCTGCATCAAAAGACTGACAGCCGTAATTCCCGTCCAACAGCAAAATCCCATAAAAATGGGTTTTCCGCCTGTCTTTATCAGCTTGACAATGTCTGTATTTAATCCAATCGCCGCCATTGCGAGCACAATAAAGAATTTGCTCAGCGTCTTAATCGGTGAGAATACTCCTGAGCTTACCCCGAGCGAAACTGCAATTGTTGTGATAACGGATGCTGCTACAAAATACAGGATAAACATTGGAAATATCTGTTTTAAGGATACCTTTTTCTGGTTTTCGCTGTTTTTTTCATTCCTTGCGCGCCAAAATGCGAGTACCAGTGTAATCGGAATAATCGCAAGCGTTCGTGTCAGCTTCACTGTCACGGCTGTGTCGAGTGTCGCGGAGCCAAGTCCCCACATGGTATCCCAAGTAGATGCCGCAGCCGTAACCGACGATGTATCGTTCACGGCAGTGCCTGCAAAAATACCAAATGCCTCTCCTGTAGTAGTACTAAATCCGAGCAGTTTTCCAAACGTAGGGAAAAAGATTGCGGCAAGCACGTTGAAAAAGAAGATAACTGAAATCGCCTGTGCTACCTCCTCATCATCAGCGTCAATCACGGGAGCTGTCGCTGCAATCGCAGAGCCGCCGCAGATTGACGACCCGACGCCGACCAGGGTTGAGATTTTGCCCGGGATATGCATTACCTTGCACAGCACAAAAGCGATGACAAGCGAAACGGTTATTGTGCTTACGATAATCGGCAGCGACTGTTTTCCTGTTTCCACAATCACGTTCAGATTCAGCCCAAAACCAAGCAGCACAACTGCCCATTGCAGGATTTTCTTGGAAGTAAATTTAATTCCCGCTTCAAATGGTGCTTTATTTTTGACAAACATCGTAATTATCATGCCTGCGATAATCGCAATCACCGCGCCGCCGATAATCGGAAACATATTGCCTAAAAACCACGATGGCACTGCGATGCACAGGCACAGTATAATGCCTTTCCAATTCTTTGTAATAAACTTCATCTTTTGTACTCCTTTATGTATCGAAAATCATTTTCATAAATGGGCAAATGAATTCATTTTCTTTTGTTGCCTTAATTATATGATAAATTTGCCTGTCGCCTCTCCGAGTCTGCCCACAATTCCATTTGCATCCCGCAAAGAAGAATTAACGTCATCCGAGGTCCTGACAACATTCTGAACACGCTCTGCAATATTTGCTGTTCCTTTTGCGCCTTCCTGTGCTGCCTGTGAAATACCGTCTAAAGTATCTGTAATATTACTGATAGAAGCCAAAAGCTCTTGGGAAATCGCACTGAAGTCAGTAACAAGCGAATCGATTTCGCCGGCATCTTCGTTATAGTCATTTGCAATGACTTCAAATAGATTGATGCTCTCCATAACCTGACTGTCTATAAATGTCAGCAGTTTCTCCGCATCATCTGCAAGACTTCCGACAGATTCAGTAACCTGTACTGTTACCTTTTGGATGTTTTCTGTGCTCTGCTGTGATTGTTCCGCAAGTTTTCTGATTTCATCTGCCACGACTGCAAAGCCTTTTCCTGCTTCACCTGCCCTGGCCGCTTCTATACTTGCATTTAAAGACAATAAGTTCGTCTGTGCCGTGATTTCCATAATAGATTCTGCAAGCGTTGAGATTTCTGAAACCACTTTTACTTTTGTAAGCGCATCGTTCAGACTTTCCTCTATTGCCCTTTTCTGCTGTAACAGTGTATCCTTGCTCTTGCCTGCCGAACCCTTGGCATCTGTAGCCTTTCTATGAATTACGTCTGCACGCTCTGCACCGTCCTGTGCACGTTCCGCAATATTTCTTGCTGCATCCTCAATTTCTCTTGTCATTTCATTAATATTTATTGATGCTGCAGCAGTCTCTTCCATTGAGGCAGAAAGCTCGGTTGTAGTTGCCGATACATCCTCTACCTCAGAATTCAATGTTACCATATTCTGTGCAATACCGCGGACACTCTCCATAGTCAGCCCTGTTTCTTCTTTAACATCATTAACAAGACCGCCAATGCTTGTGCGCATTTTATCTAAAACTTTTGAAAGTTTACCAAAATCATCTTTTCGCTTTAACGCTGCTTTGTCGATTTCTGCTGAGAAATCACCCTCAGCCATTCTATATAAAACTACATCTACTTGTTTTAATGGTACCGTGATGTTTAAAACAGTCGCAACAAGATACATGATAATGAGAATTCCAAATATTACACACACCGCTATAAACAGTTGGATTCTGTGTGCTGTATACTCGTTGGCTGTCTTTTGGGAAGCTGCAATCTGCTCATCTATGTGATCCACATAGTTTCCGGTTCCCACAACCCAGTCAAATGGTTCATAATACTGCGTATATGCCCTCTTTGGCATAGGCTCCGTGCCGCCTTCTTTCGGGTACGCATAATCACTAAAATAGCTTCCTTGTGACACTGCACCCTGTATAAAATCCTTCACCATCTCAAATCCATTGACATCCTTTGTGTTAAGGCGGTTCGTTCCTTCCGTTTCATTTCCTAAAAGAACCACATTTGTACCGTCCGACAGGTCTACCCAAAAATACCCGTCCGTTCCATACCTTAATGTCCTGACCATATCCGCAGCAAGCTTCATGCCTTCTTCTTTTGTATATACACCAGCATCAATCTGTGATTTATAAACGTCAATCAGAGAAATCACCTGCTGCACCTGCTGCTGAATTCTGTCATCATAATCTCTTCTAATATTTTCCTCTTCTTCCTGCAGTATTCTGGTGTTAATTGACTGCATACTGCTAATGGAAAAGTAAATACTAAAAGTCATAAATAAGACAACCATAATCCCTATTATACACATTTTTACCTTTACACTAAGATTTTTCATGGACCTAAATCTCCTTTCCTATTTACTATAAATTTTACTATAAATGAGTAAAATCGAAAATTTGTAATAGTCCAGCTTGAGATTTACACTTATTGTAAAGGATAAGGTCTTATGGAAATATGCAATTTTCTAAATTTGCTTATTTATAGTTAAGTTACAATATTTGTATAATTGTAACATAAACTCAGTCTTCTTTCAAATATTCTTTGCGTGAAACGTTAGAAATTGTTTCATCGTAGCATTTGAACGTGTCTTCCAGAAACTTTTTGTCCAGCTTCGGACTAATCAGGCTTACGACAGGCGTCACAATCAATCCTACAATCATCGCTGCCGCGCCTGCGTTGATAGGCGATGCGATAAATTTGAAAAACATGTTGGATACCGTAATACCTACGCCGCAGATAAAGCTTGCCCAAACGCCTGCCTTTGTAACGCCTTTCCAATAAAGCCCGTAAAGGAACGGAGCAAGGAACGCGCCCGCAAGAGCACCCCATGAAATACCCATAAGCTGAGCGATAAACGTCGGCGGATTGAGTGCAAGCACGACGGAAACCACGATAAAGAATACGATTAATGCCCGGATATAAATCAACTGTTTTTTGTCATTCATGTCTTTTACAATCGTTCCCCTGATAAAGTCCAGTGTAAGCGTTGAGGCAGAGGTCAGCACAAGCGAAGAAAGCGTCGACATCGATGCCGAAAGTACAAGCACAATCACCACACCGATTAAAATATCGGGAAGTGTTGCAAGCATAGACGGTACAATGGCGTCATACACAATGGAGCCGTCTGCCTTGTAAATTGCAGGCGAGTCAAACAATCTGCCAAAGCCGCCCAAAAAGTAGCAGCCGCCTGACACGATAATTGCAAAAAATGTCGAAACAATGGTTCCCGTCTTGATTGCTTTTTCGCTCTTAATTGCATAAAATTTATGTACCATCTGCGGCAATCCCCATGTACCAAGCGACGTCAGGATAATAACGCCGAGCAGATTAAGCGGGTCAGGACCAAAGAAGGATGTAAACGCGCCCTTTTGCCCAAGTGTTACGGGAATGTCCGATTCCAGCTCGGAAAGCGTCCGGATTGCCTCCATAAATCCGCCCTGTCCCGCAAGAACGGCGGCGATAACTGCTACAATACCGATCAGCATAATGATACCCTGGATAAAATCATTAATCGCAGTTGCCATATAACCGCCAAGGATGACATATACGCCCGTCAGCACCGCCATCGTCACCACGCAGACCGTGTAGGGAATGTCAAACGCCATTCCAAAAAGCCTTGAAAGCCCGTTATATACGGATGCGGTGTATGGTATCATAAAGACAAACGCAATCGCGGACGCGACTAGTTTGAGTACATTGCTGCTGTAGCGCTTCCCGAAGAAATCCGGCATGGTAGCAACCTCAAGATGATGTGTCATGACGCGTGTGCGCCTGCCCATGATAACCCAGGCAATCAGGGAACCGATAACGGCGTTGCCAAGACCAATCCATGTCGATGAAATACCATATTTCCAGCCGAACTGTCCGGCGTAGCCGACAAAGACAACGGCGGAAAAATACGAAGTACCGTATGCAAACGCAGAAAGCCAGGGTCCGACGCTTCTGCCGCCGAGAACGAAATCCGTGGTGCTTCCCGCGCTTTTGCGTGCGTAAAGCCCCACGCCAATCATACAACCGAAAAACAAAAGTAACAGAATAATTTTGATAAGCATAAACAAATGCCTCCCCACAAATAAAATTAGATAGAACAGTCAGTACTTTAACGCATAGACGCTTTGACGCGTTAAAGCATAAGCTATTATATCGTATAATAGGGAAGGCTGTCAACATGTGTCGTTTATTTTGTAACAGCTTTGGGGAACATCCCCGGTGATAAGAAAAACAACATAAAAAACTTGACTGATATCCGAAGTCAGATTACAATAGTTTCATCTTATTGTGAGTTTGATAAATCTGCAGAATCGTATTAATATTCATTTAAAATGCAGAAACGGCAAAAGGATGAAAGCGTTTCAAATGAAAGTGTTTTAAATGAAAGTGTTTCATGGGAAAGATTGAATTATGGGGGATATATGGAAAAATTGGAAGCATTGATACAAAAGACTTGTAAAATTTTGGAACTGATGGTGGCAGTACTTGTGATGATTGGCATTCTTTTTGCGTTGGTTTCCTTCTTTAAGGACGGGATTGTTTTCCGGGAACTGCTGGAGGATATTGATACGTTTCAGCAGTATTTGGACAAGATTTTCATGATTGTAATTGGAATTGAGTTTTTGCAGATGCTGTTTCGCCCAAGCTCGGACAATGTGATAGAAGTCCTTGTTTTTTTGGTGGCAAGGCATATGATTGTGGTCGATACAACGCCGTATGAGGATTTCGTGTCGGTAATCAGTATTGCGGTTTTGTGTGTTGTGCGGCAGTATCTGCGCGGCGCCAAAGAAACTCGTTAGGGTTTCTCCGGCTGATAAGTCCATGTCTTTAATTAAGCAGAATGTTTTCCTGTGGCTTTCATCTTGCTGCTATGCAGGTAAATAATAATGGAAATAATAGCCATCAGTGACGCCGAAAGCCAAAATGCAGGAGAACCGGGTTCTGTAATGCTGGAACCGAGAATGGTTGCCAATATTACGCCTAATGCGGTTCCTAAAACACCGCCCGTTAATTAATAGGGGTAAAGAATTTGTTATGGGATACTTAGTTGTGGACAAGAAAAATAAAAAAAGACCAACACAAAAGGGAAGATTGTTAGACATAGAGGTTGGCTGCGGAGAAGCTATGTAAACGGGCGATACAGTATAACGTAGGTGTAGAGCTGGCAAAGCAGTATGAGAAAAAAGGATAACTGCTGATTGTTGCGCCGGACGATACCTGCGGCATGGATACGCTCGCAAGGGATTGGGATGCTATGAATCAGCTCTATGAAAAAGAAATCAGGAATGCAGAACAGATTAAGGATTTTTTGAGTCAATGACAGGAACAGGAGGGAAAAATTGGTTTTCCACATCCATCAGACTTTATATTTTTTTAATATTTTGTTCACAAAAGAAACACAAAAAATATTAGCACTCGACATTGACAAGTGCTAATAT
>DKYC01000010.1:55287-57578 GCA_002492295.1 Lachnospiraceae bacterium UBA7110 | reverse complement strand
TGCGTTCCCCTTCCGCCACCTCACATCTGCCAAAACCGGTCATGCTTTTTATCATCTTAATCCCCCTGTCTGCTGATCGAGTTCGCATTTCTGCCTTATTCTAATGTATTATAGAATAATCCAACCGCCGCGTCAACAATTTTAATCGGATTACTTGAAAACCATTCTAAAAAATGCTATTGTTATAACGCTAATGCATATCGTAATAATCGGTAATGATGGAGGATTTTCAAATGAAAAAGCAGGCTGGTAAACGAGTAAAGGTAATGTGGGGGGTTCGGAACTTTCTGCCGATGCTGTTTATTCCCATCGCAAATTTCTATCTGTTTGAAGCTTATATCCACAATCCCTTCAAGGATATGAAAATCCAGATACAGTTTTTGAATATCGCTCTCTTTGAACTGCTGATGCTTTTATTCTTTATACTTTTGGGCAGCATAAAATGGTCCCTGCGGCTGCAAAGCGCTTTTTTTATGCTGGTTGGACTTGCAAATTATTATGTTTTGGAATTTCGTTCCGCCCCGATTATGCCATGGGATATCTACTCCTTTGGAACTGCAATGAGTGTGGCGGGAAATTTTGATTATACTCCGGGAAAGCAAACGGTTTTTGTCACGGCAGGCTTTGTACTGCTTCTTATCATAGAACAGTTTCCGAATCTTCATTTAAATAAAATCTCTGTTTTTCCCAAAAAAGCAGTTTATGCTACCCGCGCTGTTTTAACAGGTGTCTGTGTCTGCATTTTATTTGGTTTTACGCATATGCTATGGCAGGAAAGCACAATTATCAAATTCGGTATGTATGACAAACTTTTTACCCCGACCGTTATCAGTAAGCGCGATGGCATTGCAGTCGGTTTTTTGATGGAGCTGCAATATATCACGGTTGACAAGCCTTCCAATTACAGTGCCGGTTTGGCAAAACAGATTTTGGAGCCGTTTTCCGGGCAGGCTGCCGCAAATCCCGAGTCCGTACCGGATGCGCCAAACATTATTGTGATAATGAACGAAGCGTTTTCCGATCCCGCAGTACTTGGGGATTTTGAAACAAATAAGGACTATATGCCTTTTGTCCATTCCGTCTTAAACGGGGAGGTTCCAAACACGCTCTCCGGATGGCTGAATGTCTCTGTGCTTGGCGGAAATACCGCAAATACCGAGTTTGAGTTCCTGACGGGGAACACCATGGCGTTTCTGCCGCAGGGGAGCGTACCCTACCAGCAGTATTTGAAAACAAAGCAGGACTCGCTGGCCTCACACTTAAAATCGCTTGGCTACAGGACAATCGCCATGCATCCTTACAACAGCACAGGCTGGGACAGGAATAAGGTGTATCCTCTGCTTGGCTTTGATGAACAGTATTTTATCAGGGATTACAGCAATCCGGAGAAAATCAGAAAATATGTAAGTGACCGTGCCTGCTATGATAAAATTATAGAATTATATGAGGCAAAACCGAAAAAAGAGCCGTTTTTTGTATTTAACGTGACAATGCAGAACCATTCGTCATACAGCGAAGCGTTTGACAACTTTACACCGGATATTACGGTTACGGACAGTAACTCCAAGACCTTGAACAATTACCTGTCCTTAATCAGGATATCGGATCAGGCGCTCGCATCTTTTATCGACTATTTTTCAGCGGTTGAGGAAGACACCGTAATTATATTTTTCGGCGACCACCAGCCGACAAATTCCGTCGTTTCCAATATTTGGAAACTGAACGGCAAAAACGGAAACGAGCTGTCGGACGAGGATGAGGCAAAGCGCTATAAAGTTCCTCTTGTTATTTGGAGCAACTTTGATACCGAAACCGTAACCGGTATTGAAACCAGCACAAACTTCCTTGCATCAAGGATTCTTGAGATTTCCGGTCTTCCTCTGTCTAATTACAGCATGTACCTGAAAAAATTTTCCGAAAATTACCCCGTTGTGACGGCAATACGCGTCCAAAACAGCAGCGGGGAAAGCACGGAGGTCAAGAATGTCATGGGAGAGCTTAACAATTATGCTATTTTACAGTATAACAGGCTGTTTGACCAAGATTAACAAAGGAGTCACATCATGAAAGAAAAAATAAGAAATGTTATCAAAAAAACGGACAGGCTTTATCTCTTATCCTTTTTGCTGCCGGCACTGATTCTGCTTGTCATATTTATCAAACGCGAGATTTTTCCGTTTGGCGACCGCTCGTTCCTTCATATTGATATGTATCATCAGTATTTTCCGTTTTTGGTGGAATTTTACCATAAACTAAAAAACGGTGAAAGTCTGTTCTATTCCTGGAATACG
>DKYC01000010.1:48086-55007 GCA_002492295.1 Lachnospiraceae bacterium UBA7110 | reverse complement strand
GGAATAGGCTCCAATTTTATCGCCCTGTATGCGTATTATCTCGCAAGTCCTTTTAACTGGCTTTGCGTGCTTGTTCCAGAGCACTACTTAATGGAATTTCTATCCTACATGGTCGTTTTGAAAACCGGGCTTTGCGGACTTAGCTTCACCTACTATATCAGAAAGCATTTTAACACGGACTCATGGGCAGTACTGTTTTTTGCCCTGTTTTACGCACTTTCCGGCTTCCTGGCAGCATACAACTGGGATGTGATGTGGCTTGACGTGGTAGTCCTTGCGCCTGTCGTAATCCTAGGTCTTGAAAAACTGATTTATGAGGGAAACTGCAGGCTTTACTGCATTACGCTTGCATTGTCCATTCTTTCAAATTACTATCTGTCCATTATGCTATGCATCTTTTTGGTCCTTTACTTTATTGTTCTTTTGATTGCAAGAGACCCGAAGGATGACAGGTCTTCCGCCGCGCTCTCTTTTTCATGGCTGAACAGACTTAAAAATTTTTACTGGAGGGCAATCATCCGTTTTGTCCTGTACTCCCTGCTTGCGGGCGGAATGGCTGCAATCCTGCTGATGCCGGAGTTTGCGGCATTAAAATTCACGGAGTTTAGTGATATTAATTTCCCTAAAAAGGCAGATGTATATTTTCCTGTAGTTGATATGGCTGCACGCCATTTCTTTAACGTTACGGTCGAAACAGGGCTTGACCACTGGCCTAATATTTACTGCGGTGTCGCAGTCCTGATTCTGACGCCGCTTTATGTTCTCCAAAAAAATATACCGCTGCGGGAAAAGGCACCAAAGCTTGCGCTGCTTGGCTTTATGCTGATTAGCTTTTCCACCAATATATTAAACTTTATATGGCATGGTTTAAACTACCCCGACTCCCTTCCTGCAAGACAGTCCTTTTTATATATTTTCCTGATGCTTGTACTTTGTTATGAAGCCTTTATCCACATAAAGGAACATTCTGGACGGGAAATACTGGCGGTGTTTTCAGGCGCGCTTGCCTTTTTGCTCTTCTGTGAGAAAGTTGTAACTGATGATTCCTTTACGGAGCTGTGTTTTCTTGTAACGGGGATTTTCCTTGTACTTTATGCAGTGATTCTCTATTTTTACAGGACAAATGAAAAGCTGCCGGTTGTGTTTGTCATTGTCGGTCTTATGGTGACAGGTACGGAATCGGGTATCAACACATATCTGACCAGCGTACCGACTGTTTCAAGGGATACGTATCTTTCAAATTATGATTCTTATCAGATTCTTACAGACAGAACAGTCCGCAATGAAGAAAATGATTTTTTCCGATTTGACAAATTTGCGCGGAGAACGCAGAACGATGCCATGCTGATCGGTTTCCAAGGCTCGTCCTACTTTTCGTCAACCCTTAATTCCCTTGTGTCCAACTTTTATGAGAAGTATGGCATGAAGGGCAGCCGTGTCAATTACTGTTTTGATGGTGCCACTCCCGTGACGGCGGCGTTTCTTGCAAACCGGTATATGCTTTATACACTTGACCGGGGATATGATACAGTCTTTGAACTTGCAGACACGGAAGGCGAGCTTTACCTGTACAAAAACAACTACGCGCTGCCTTTCGGTTATATGATTACGGAAACAGACGACACCGAGCTTGACACGCTTTTTGTCAATGCGGACTATATGCGGGAAAATATCCATGAGGAGGACGATGATGAGGACAAAGACCTCAATCCCATCGAACGGCAGAATCGTCTTGTCCACAAGCTCGGAATACCGCAGGATGTGTTTCTTTTGACTGATATCAATTCATATGGCAGCGACGCAGACTTCTATGTCCCGGAAAGCGCGCATTATTACGCATATACAGCCAATACGAAAATAGACGATATTGAAATGAACTATGAAGGGAAGTCCAAGACTTTTAGTCAGATTAAAAAGAAATTTATTTTAGACCTCGGATATCACAATGAGGGAGAATCTTTAAATTTTAACGCAAAAAATAATGAATCCCTCAATTTAAATGTATACAAAATTGATACTGCCGTGCTTGATAAATTTATCACAAGGCTGGGTGAACAGACATTAATTGTCAATGATTATGACGAAACGTCCCTGACGGGAAGCATCAATGTAAACACTGCCGGGCAGCTTGTCATGTCTGTTGCATATGAACCGGGCTGGACGCTTTTTATTGACGGTGTGGAAACGGATATGGAACTTTTTGCGGATACCTTCATCAGTGTTGCTTTGGATGAAGGATGGCACACGATTGAACTAAAATATTTCCCGAAAGGACTTATCCCGGGAATAATGACCTCGATATTGAGCATTGGCGCCTTTGCGGCAATCTGTGTACTGCAGAAAAAGAAAAATACGCCCCAAAAGGCATAACTGCAAAATTATCATGAAAAAACGGATTACCCGAACCGGATAATCCGTTTTTTTAATCGTCTATCTGCGCAATTCCACTGATATCTGAACCAATCACAAGGGAATAATTCGTATAATACACCACAAAGCCGGGCTTGGAGCCATTTGGCTTTTTGACATTTTTTTTCTGTGTGTAGTCAATCTCGACTTTCTCCTGTCCCCTTGCCTGTGAATAGTGGGCGGCAAGCCTTCCTGCCTCCTCAAACACCCTGTCCGGCAAATCATCCCCGTTTGATTTCACCACCACGTGGGAACCCGGAATGCCTTTTGCGTGGAACCACCAGTCATTACCTGCCGCAAGCTTAAAAGTAAGCTCCTCATTCTGATAATTATTTTTTCCGACATAGATATGGTATCCGTCGCTGCTCATATAGTGAAACGGTTTGCTTGTAATCCGCTCGCGCTTCTGCTTTCCCTTTATGCCGCCCTTGCGCTTCATGTAGCCGCTCTCTATCAGCTCTTCCTTAATCTGCACCAGATCCGCTTCCTGCAGCGCAATATCAAGGGATGTGCTGATGGAGGAAAGATGATCCACCTCTGCCTTTGTCTCCGCAGTCAGTGTCGTCAGCGCCTCATAGGTGCGCTTTAATTTCTGATATTTTTCAAAATATTTTTTCGCGTTTTCCTGTGCGGAAAGCTGCGGGTCAAGCGGAATGGTAAGCATCTGGTTGTCATAGTAATTCAATGCCTCCATGGAAGACGCACCCGGCTGCGCCTCATACCCATAGGTATTTAAAAGCTCGCCGTAAATCCTGTACGTTTCCCGTTTTTTGGTATCCGCAAGCTGCTTTAACTGCAAATCATATTTCTTGACATTGCGCTCCAACGCAGTCTGGACAATTTTGCGCAAATCAACCGAGCGCTGCCGGATACGTGTAATCGTGCTTTTTTCGGCATAATAATATTCAATCAGCCCTGAAACGGAATTAAAATACCGCGTGTTTTCTTCCGAATAGGATGTCAGCCTTGTCACTGCATACTCTTTTGGCTGGCTGTTCTCATATACAACATTGGGTGTAAATTTGCCGGTTTTAATATCCTCTGACAGTTCACACAGCTTCTGTGTGATTTTATTAAGCTCTGCATCCGATAAGCTGTCTACTGCCTTATCGGAATCCACGCCTGCCCTGTAACACAATTCCTGTGCCACACAGGGGGAAATCCCTGTAAAGCCCATATAAACCGCCTTATACAGCGGCATATTTCTTGCCGTCAGCACTGTTGCAATTTCATGCGGCGCGGTTTCCAAAAGTTCCGCCTTATCCTGCGTTTTCGGAATAAAATACGTGCGCCCCGGCAGTACCTCACGCACGGAACTTACCATGCCTGAAATATGCTTGATGCTGTCGATAATCATATTTTTATCATCGCAAAAGATAATATTGCTATGCTTTCCCATAAGCTCGATTATCAGGTATTTGCTGCATAAATCGCCAAGCTCGTTCAGATGTTCAAGTTCTATGCGCACCACGCGCTCTAATCCCGGCTGGGTCACGGAAACAATCCTTGCGTTTTGCAGGTGTTTGCGTAAAAGCATACAGAAATTGGGCGCTGTCATCGGGCTTGTCTTATTTTTATCCGTCACATATATCAGCGGAAGCGATGCGTCGGCTGACATCAGCAGCCGCACCTGTCCGCAGCTTCCCTTTATAGTCAAGATTAGCTCATCCTTTTCAGGCTGAGCTATCTTGTAAATACGGTTTCCCGTTATCTGTTCTTTTAATTCATTGACAATCCCCGCGATTGTCACTCCGTCAAATGCCATTTGTTTTTCCTGTCCTTTATTTTCCTATCATCCAGTCATACATTTCCTGATACTTAAGTGCCGATACCCCCCATGAATAATCGGTCGCCATTGCACGGTCAACAATCTTGTTCCAATCACGCTTTCTATCATAATAAATCTGCTCCGCGTAACGGATTGCACCAAGCATTTCATGTGCATTATAATTGGTAAAACTAAAACCGGTACCGGTTCCTTCGTACTCATTGTATGGAGCTACCGTGTCCTTCAATCCGCCTGTCTCGCGCACGATAGGCACTGTACCGTACCGGAGCGCCATCAGCTGGCTTAAGCCGCAGGGCTCAAAAAGCGAAGGCATCAGGAACGCGTCACAGGACGCATAAATCCTATGGGAAAGTTCCTCGGAATAATAGATATTTGCCGAAACCTTTCCGTGATACTTCCAGTCGAAATGGCGGAACATGTTTTCGTATCGTTCTTCCCCTGTACCAAGCACGACAAGCTGTACATCATCCTTACTGCACATTTCATCCATAATGTACGCAACCAAATCCATCCCTTTTTGGTCTGTCAGCCTTGAAACGATTCCAATCATCATCTTCCTGTCATTTTCTTCCAAACCAAGCTGCTTTTGTAAATCCCTCTTATTTTTAATCTTCTCTTTTCTAAAGTTATCGGCATTATATTTGTGGACAATCAGCTCGTCGCTATCCGGATTATACTCACCGTAATCAATCCCGTTCACAATTCCCCTAAGGTCATTGCTTCTTGCATTTAACAGTCCATTCAGCTTCTCCCCATAAAAATCCGTCTTAATTTCCTCTGCATAGGTTTCGCTGACGGTCGTAATAGCATCCGCATATGTCAGACCGCCCTTGAGAAGATTTCCATCCTTAAAGAAGCCAAGCTTATCCGGAGAGAAATAAGAGTTGTCAAGTCCTGTGATTCCCTGTACGGTCTTGATATCATAAATTCCCTGGAATTTCAGGTTATGAATGGTCATAATGGATTTAATGCCCTGATAGAACTCGCCCTGCGCAAAGCGCTCTTTGAGATATACCGGGATAATGCCGGTCTGCCAGTCATGACAGTGGATAATATCCGGTCTAAAACCGATTACAGGCAGTATCGACAATGCTGCTTTTGAAAAGAACACAAACTTTGTAATCTCACCGATATGATTGTCGCTGTAAGGCTTAAAACCGCTGAACATTTTCTCATTGTCAATAAAATAATATGTGATTCCGTCATATTGCGCCTCCAGCACGCCAACATACTCGTTCTGTCCCATAAAATCCATATAAAAATGGGTTCTGTACTGCATCAAGGATTTCATATGGTCCGACATACACATATACTTCGGTAGAATAACTCTCGGGTCAAAATATCTCTTATCATAATACTTCGGAAGAGAACCCACAACATCAGCAAGTCCTCCTGTCTTAATAAACGGTACGCCTTCTGAAGCCACAAATAAAATATTCTTCATCTTATCAAATCCCTTTCTCACAATTTATCTATGCTGACCACGATGCCGAAAAGCATTCAATCCCCATCCGGTACCCTAATCCCATACGGAATGCGTTTCAATTTTGCGCCGCCCTTTGCGTATTGCCGAGTTTGCGGCAACGCAAATCTCGTGATTGAAAATTTTAATTTTCAATCTTTTCAGCTTACCATAATTATACACACACTCCACTAAAATGTAAAGAAATTCATGCATTTTTATCCATTTTATGCCCGATAATGAAGCCTTATTTTATCCGCAATGAGTGCAATGAACTCGGAGTTCGTAGGCTTTCCCTTTCCGATATTGATTGTATATCCGAACAATGCGTCAAGCGTCTCCATCTTTCCCCTGCTCCACGCCACTTCAATAGCATGTCTTATCGCACGTTCCACACGGCTTGGCGTTGTCTGAAACTTCTTTGCAATCGACGGGTAAAGGATTTTCGTAATGGAATTCAGCATTTCCGTATCCTCTACCGACATGATGATTGCTTCCCTCAGATACTGGTAGCCTTTGATATGTGCAGGCACTCCAATCTCATGAATCATATCCGTAACGTCCTTTTCCAAATCATGTGCCCTGCTGCCGGAATCGAAAATCCCCTGATTATCCGCACCGAAGAGTTTCTTTGCTTCATCGCCAGAGTTCTTATCACCTGCAGGCACTGTTATCATAATCTGAAATGCTTTATCTTTCGAAAGTAAATCACTTAGAATATTAAAAATTCTTTCGTTGTCCTGTTGTGTCACTACGTTTAATTGTTCCATAAATTTTCCTCCATTTTTTTCATCTGTCTGCCAAAATAATCTGTCGTTTAGACGACGCAAAATGCAATGCATTTTATGTTGCAGACCTGAAACGCTTTTTTATCCCAAAATGTACCAACATTTGGTAAAAGTAATTATATAAGAATGTCAATATCTTGCAAGCCCTATTTGTCGCACTTTTCCCGTGGTAATGACACAATTACCTACCGTTCTCCCGATATCGTTAAAATACCGCAAAATAAGGTGTTTCTTCATGTCGGAAAAACAAGAAACTTTTTTCCGCACCCTAATGCGCTTCGAATTTGCGCGATTATTTTATAAATTTCGCATTATTTTAAAACTATTCCCGTTATTTTCAGTCTTTTTAAAAATCTATTGACTTTTCTGAAAATATCAGTATAATGAATAAAAGTGGCAGGTATTTAATTTACTGCCACGAAAATGGGGTCTTAGCTCAGCTGGGAGAGCATCTGCCTTACAAGCAGAGGGTC
>DKYC01000010.1:26248-47795 GCA_002492295.1 Lachnospiraceae bacterium UBA7110 | reverse complement strand
TTCGAGCCCTGTAGGCCCCATTTTTTATTTATGCAAAAACAGGACCGGTTTTGTTTCATGACACAAAACCGGTCCTGTTTTCTTTTTGTTACACTCCTGGGAGATTTTTTCTGGCATCCGAAAGTTTTTTGATATCAACCGTGACCGCCGGGCGGATGCCATATCCTTCCACAGCCGCCACGCACTCAATCAGGCGTTTGTCAGAATAACCGTTATTGACGGCATAGGTTTTTGCCGAATATCCGTCCACCGGATCCCTAAGACGCCATAAATATGTGTTCACCCCATAACTTAATGAAAAAGTCTGATAAGAATTTGTCTCATCATGCTCTACTGCCTGTTTTGTCGGCAAAGCATAAATGCTGATATTGGCATCATAAAACCACTCCAGCTCCTCTTCGCTGAGCAGATACACAAAATCCTCCGTCTCCACATCGCCCTGCGAAAGCGCATTGCCTTTTGTGATATTATGAGTCGACACAATCGCCTCCCGTTCCTCGTCGGTAAAACCGCACAGAAAACCCTTTTCGGACGCATAACTGTTACTTTCATCCGCCATCGCCCATTTAACGGGTCCCTGACCGTCATAAGACACATTTTCCTGATTGGAATTTAGCCACGTCCTGATATCGGATTTACTCCAGTCGTTTGTGCCATGCGTATACTCCTGTACCGAAAGATTCTGAAGCGTCTTCTCCTCGCCAATCCGCCAAAGGTCTCCCGCGTCATCATATGCGTACCTGCCGCTTGGCGCCGCGTCAAATGCTTTCATCGCGAGGATTTCCTTGGAAACAAGCACTGCCTTTGATGCCCTGCCGAAACGGTCCTTATGTATTTTCAGCACGCGCCACTGAATCGGCTCATCCAAATAAGTGCCAAATGTCACCTCATCGCCAAGTGCCAATTGGTAATCCGCCGCCCCCGTCCCCTCATACCGGAGCGCAATCGCAATCATCAGTGCGACCGCCCCTAAATACACAAAATCGGCAGGTCTTATTTTTTTTCTTTCTTTTTTCTTCCCCGTTTCCATATACACTCCTAACCAAGGAACGCTATCCTTCGTATTATACTGCAAATCCGTTCGAAGTCATATGCGCAACCTGACTTCCAAGCTCATCCGTAATCTCTACCATATAGCAGCAGGTCCGCCTGCCCGCCCTGATTTTTTTTGCCTCGGCAATCAGTATGTTTCCCTTTGCTTTCCCGAGAAAGGTGATTGACGCATCCAGTGATACCACTGAACTTTCCTGCCAGTTTGTTGCCACCGCAAACGTAAAATCCGCAAGTGTGAAGATTGCACCGCCCATCACCGCCCCAAGCGCGTTTTTATGATTGTCACTGAGTTTCATGGAGCATTTTGCATACCCCTCCGCAATTTCCTCTATCACGGCACCGTTTGCCGTGGCGAAACGGTCATGCGAAAACCGTTCCCGTACTTCATCCAGTTTCTTCTGTTCCATATCCGCAATCATTCCCTTCTGATTTTTCTATTATCTAAACATAAATTTATTTTATCCCATTCCGTTCAAAAAGTCCACGCTATTTTTAAACGACATTAATTCAAAAAAAATTTAATTATATATATGTATTTTTCCAAAAATCCTATATAATGGTTACAGGTAACTTTTTTATATTGTATATACATTTTAGCAACCTAAAGAAACTGCCGCAAAAAACGTATTTTTTACGGCGGATATTCAGAATGGAGGATATTTATGCCCAAAAGAAAAGATATCAACAAAGTCCTAATCATCGGTTCTGGTCCAATCATCATCGGTCAGGCATGCGAGTTTGACTATTCGGGAACGCAGGCGTGCAAGGCGCTTCGAAGACTCGGATATGAGATTGTACTTGTCAACTCCAATCCCGCAACCATTATGACGGATCCCGAAATTGCTGATGTGACTTACATAGAGCCGTTAAATGTAAAACGCTTAGAACAGATTATCGCCAAGGAGCGTCCTGACGCGCTGCTGCCAAATCTCGGCGGACAGTCCGGCTTAAACCTCTGCGCGGAACTTGCCCAAAAAGGCATCCTTGAAAAATACAACGTTCAGGTTATTGGTGTGCAGGTGGATGCAATTGAGCGCGGCGAGGACCGGATTGCTTTTAAGAAATCAATGGATGCAATCGGGATTGAGATGGCACGCAGCGAAGTGTCCTACAGTGTGGACGAGGCGCTTGCCATTGCGGACAGGCTCGGTTATCCTGTTGTCCTTCGCCCTGCCTATACAATGGGCGGTGCAGGCGGCGGACTTGTCTACAATAAGGAAGAGTTAAAAACCGTATGCGCCCGCGGGCTGCAGGCAAGTCTTGTGGGGCAGGTACTGGTCGAGGAATCCATTCTCGGCTGGGAGGAGCTTGAGCTTGAGGTGGTACGTGACGCAGACGGCAATATGATTACGGTCTGCTTTATCGAAAACATTGACCCACTCGGCGTTCATACCGGTGATTCCTTCTGCTCCGCGCCGATGCTGACCATCTCAGAGGAGCTGCAAAAGCGGCTTCAGGAGCAGGCTTACCGCATTGTTGATTCCGTACAGGTAATCGGAGGAACAAATGTTCAGTTTGCCCATGACCCTGTTTCCGACCGCGTGGTCGTCATTGAAATCAACCCCAGGACCTCCCGTTCGTCCGCACTTGCCTCGAAGGCGACAGGATTTCCGATTGCACTTGTTTCCGCAATGCTTGCGGCAGGTCTTACCTTAAAGGATATTGAGTGCGGAAAGTACGGCACTTTGGACAAATACGTTCCAGACGGCGATTATGTGGTGATTAAATTCGCGCGCTGGGCATTCGAAAAGTTCAAGGGCGTTGAGGATAAACTTGGCACGCAGATGCGCGCCGTGGGCGAAGTTATGAGTATCGGTAAGACATATAAGGAAGCATTCCAAAAGGCAATCCGAAGCCTTGAAACCGGACGTTACGGTCTTGGATACGCAAAGGATTATAACGCCAAATCCAAGGAAGAGCTGCTGCGTATGCTTGCCCATCCGTCAAGCGACCGCCATTTCATCATGTATGAGGCGCTGCGAAAGGGCGCGACGGTCGATGAGATTTTTGACATCACAAAAGTAAAACATTATTTTGTACAACAGATGAAAGAACTTGTCGAAGAGGAAGAAGCACTTGCAAAATCAAAGGGTACACTTCCGGCGGACGACGCACTCATTTCTGCTAAGAAAAACGGATTTTCCGATAAATATTTAAGTCAGATTTTGGATATTCCCGAGGATGACATCCGGAACAGGCGGATTACGCTTGGCGTGGAGGAGGCATGGGAGGGCGTTCATGTAAGCGGCACGCCTGACAGCGCTTACTACTACTCTACCTACAATGCCGAAGATAAAAATCCTGTAAATACGGACAAGCCAAAGATTATGATTTTAGGCGGCGGACCGAACCGGATTGGTCAGGGTATTGAATTTGACTACTGCTGTGTTCATGCGTCGCTTGCATTAAAACAGCTTGGATTTGAGACAATTATTGTCAACTGCAACCCTGAAACGGTTTCGACGGATTATGACACATCGGATAAGCTCTACTTTGAACCGCTGACGCTTGAGGATGTGTTAAGCATTTATAATAAGGAAAAACCGCTTGGCGTGATTGCACAGTTTGGCGGACAGACACCGCTTAATCTTGCAAATGAACTGGAGAAAAACGGAGTGAAAATTCTTGGCACTTCTCCGGCTGTCATTGACCTTGCGGAGGACCGCGACCAGTTCCGCGCGATGATGGATAAGCTCGAAATCCCGATGCCGGAATCCGGTATGGCGACAACCGTTGACGAGGCGCTTGCAATCGCGGCAAAAATCGGTTATCCCGTTATGGTACGTCCCTCTTATGTGCTTGGCGGGCGCGGTATGGAGGTTGTGTACGACGACGAGAGCATGAAGGGCTATATGGAAGCTGCCGTAGGCGTAACGCCTGACCGTCCGATTTTGATTGACCGTTTCTTAAACCATGCACTCGAATGCGAGGCAGACGCAATCAGCGACGGCACTCATGCGTTTGTTCCTGCCGTAATGGAACATATCGAGCTTGCAGGCGTGCATTCCGGCGACTCTGCGTGCATTATTCCTTCGGTACATATCTCGGAGGAAAACGTTGCCACAATTAAGGAATACACGAAGAAAATTGCAGAGGAAATGCATGTAAAGGGACTGATGAATATGCAGTATGCAATTGAAAACGGCAAAGTTTATGTGCTTGAGGCTAATCCCCGTGCGTCGCGTACCGTACCGCTTGTGTCGAAGGTATGCAATATCCGTATGGTTCCGCTTGCAACGGATATTATCACGTCGGAAATTACGGGACGTCCGTCCCCGGTTCCTACGCTTACGGAAAAGGACATTCCTTACTACGGCGTGAAAGAAGCGGTGTTCCCATTTAATATGTTTCCTGAAGTTGACCCCGTGCTTGGACCGGAAATGCGCTCTACGGGAGAAGTTCTAGGCTTATCCCCCTATTATGGCGAAGCGTTCTTTAAGGCGCAGGAAGCAACGCAGACGATGCTTCCTTTAGGCGGCACTGTATTAATCTCCGTCAACCGCAAGGATAAGCCGGAGGTTGTGGAAATCGCAAAGCTGTTTTCGGAAGCCGGCTTCCGCATTCTTGCTACAGGCGGCACGTTTGACACGATTACGGAATCCGGCATAAAAGCCGAAAAAGTTAATAAGCTCTATGAAGGACGCCCGAATATCCTGGATTTGATTACAAACGGAAACATTGATCTGATTATCAATTCCCCTGTCGGAAAAGACAGTGTACATGATGACAGTTATTTAAGGAAAGCCGCAATCAAGGCAAGAGTACCTTATGTAACAACCGTTGCGGCGGCACGGGCGACCGTAAAAGGAATTTTATATGCACAAAAACACGGCGATGCCGATGTCAAATCACTGCAGCAGCTGCACAGTGAAATAAAGGATAAATAAATCCGTCCCGGACAGACAAAAAGACTATGAACACTGCAATTTGGGGGTTCATAGTCTTTTTTATATTGAAATTAATATCAATCTGCGTTACATTGTTTTATAATGCGCTAATCCGGTCAAACTTGTTATGCAGCTCCGAAGCAACCTCCCCGATAATGGTTGTTGACGCGGCAATCTCCTGCGTGCTTGCCGCAAGGTTATTTATCCGCTCATTTACGTCATCCACGACCTTCATCAGATTTTGCGAACTATCTATCAGACCGTTTATCGCAGCTACAATGCTCTCCTTATTTTTATTGCTGTCATCCGCCGCATTTTTGCTGACATCACTAAGTGCCTTAATTTCCTGCGCGACTACCGCAAAGCCCTTTCCGACCTCGCCCGCACGTGCCGCCTCAATCGACGCGTTTAGTGACAACAGATTTGTTTTTGACGCTACTTTCGTGATATTCTCATTGTTTCCGCCAAGCTGGTCTAACAGCGAATGGATTTCGTCAAATGACTTTCTCATATCGTTGCAGAAATCAATGACCCCCGCCATCGCCATGCTGATGCTGGTACTCTCCTCCGCACTGCTGTTATTGCCATCAAGCATTTCATTGATTGACACATTCAGCGTGCCAAACTCCTGATTTGCCTCCGCCACCATGCGGCCAATCTCTTCGCTTTTCCTTGAGACCTCCTCGTTTTTTTGCTCCATTGCATTGGAGATTTCCTGGATGCGCCTGTTTTCTTCCTCCACAACACCCTTAATGTAATGGACACAGCTCTCCTTATTGTTGCTGCCATTGTAGATTGCCGTCGCCATATCCGTACAGGTATTGTAACCGCAGGCACTGCAGTTGATATGCTGAAGCGCCTTCGTTGTCTTATCCATATCGTTAAAGATGTCGTTTAACTCAGACGGGTTGGGTCTCTGGATTTCATTTCCTTTTGACTTGTCCGTATATGCACGCATAAAATCCCGGATGTCAAGCCGTGCAAACTGACGGTTCAGATTTTTTAAGCGCTGGGCAGGCGTAGCGTTCTTTGCCCATGCACTGCTTCTGTGCGCGGATTTGCTTGCCGCCTTAATTTTTTGCAACTCATAGAGAATGTCATCATCCTTTGTCTTATCCTCCTCCACGCCTGTCCCATAAATACAGCCCTGTGCGCAGTTAAGCGCATCCACCATGAACGGAAGCGGCTTTCCGCCAAGAACCCTCTTTTTATAGTCCTCAAGGAAATGGTAGGCATGCTTTTCGCCCTCTATCTGACGGATAAACACGTCCTCGCCGCAGAACCAGTATACGTTTTCCTTCAATCCGCCCGGCATCGGGTAAATCGAGCCTAAACCGTATTCAATCTCATTTTTCGCAGGCGTTGCCTTGATGTTGTGCTCTTTTGCATATTTTGCCAAATGGTCAAATGTCACGTTGTAGCTCACATACCCCTTGTTATTGGGATCCCGGATTTCGTCGCGCTTTGCGATACACGGGCTGATAAACGCAAGCCTGTCCGTAAGGTTCAGATATTTTTTCGCATAGATTGCCGCGCACATCAGCGGGCTTTGGATTGGAACAAGCTTCGGAATCAGCTCCGGTATGTAGTGCTCAATATAATTGACAACGGCTGGACACGGCTGGGAAATGCCGCCCGTGAATTTATGCTCCGTGATATACCGGATATATCCCCATGTCGTGATGTCCGCACCGAAACTGACACTGATAATGCGGTTGACGCCAAGTTTTTTCAATCCGCCTAAAATCTGCTGATATTCATTTGGGTAATTCGCGGCAAACGCCGGCGCCCAAAGCACCGATATCCGTTCACCCGCCGCAAGCGCCGTAAAGAACTCTTCCGTGTCGTCCACAAAATCCCTTGCATGATGTTCGCAGGCGTCAAAGCACGCGCCGCAGGCAATGCACTTTTCCCCATCAACCTCAATCCGCTGGCTTCCGTCCTCTGCTTTAATCGCTCTGTTGGCAGTTATAACAGGACAAACGGATATACATTTATTACAGCCGATACACTTTTCGTTGGTAAACACCAAACCTTTCTGATCTCCGTACATTATGATGCACATCCTCTCGTTTATTCTCTTATCCTTACCCAAATGGGCATATAAGCCACCCTATTACTGTGGCAATTATGTTATAATTGTAACATATTCTGATACGCCCGTCTACAATTCTCTTTATTTCTTTGTCCTTCTCTCCTGTCATCCGGCATTTTACCCGGTACCTCTTCCCGCTACATCCGCTCCGGCGCGGAAAAGCCGAGTAAATCAATGGATGTTTCCAAAACGTCGCGCACAAGGATTAGGAGCGCAATCCAGCCTGCCTGCTTTTGGGCGTCCTCCTCGCCGATAATTTTTGTCTCGTGATAAAAACGGTTAAACGCGTTGGCAAGGTCATAAATATACGCGCATATCTTGTAAGGCGCAGTATCTTCACAAGCCGCCTCAATGCTTGCATTGTACTTTGCAAGCGCAAGCATAAGCTGCTTTTCGCTATCGCTTACGGGCGCTTTGATATTGGTGCGCACTGCGTCCAAATCGCCGCCGTTTTCCTGATATTTTGCAAGAATGGACTTAATACGAACAATCGTGTAGAGAATATACGGACCAGTGTCGCCTTCAAACGACGTAAAGCGGTCAATGTCAAAAATATAGTCCTTGCTTGCCTGATTGGACAAATCGCCGTATTTGAGCGCAGCCAAGCCTACCACCTGCGCGGTCTGCCTTGCCTCCTCATCCTCCACGCCGCGGTTTTCCGTAATCTTCCGAAGCATTTCGTCATTAATCTCTTTGATTAAATGCTCCAGGCGCATGACACCGCCGTCACGCGTTTTAAACGGCTTTCCATCCTTTCCGTTCATCGTACCAAAACCAATAAACAGCAGCTGTGTCTCGGGCTTTACCAGCTTTGTCTTTCTTGCACATCGAAACACTTGTTCGAAATAAAGTTCCTGCCGTTTATCCGTCATATAAATAATCTTATCCGGCTTGTTCTGCTCCATACGCATCATAATTGTCGCAAGGTCTGTCGTGTTGTAAAGCGCCGCGCCATCCGACTTTAAAATCATACACGGCGGCATTTCCTTTGTGTCCGTTTCCTCCTTCACGTCCACCACAAGCGCGCCCTCACTGATATACGCATAGCCCCCCTTTTTCATATACTCAACCATTTCGGGTATCAGGTCATGGACGGTGGACTCGCCGTTCCATAAGTCAAACTCCGTACCCAGCTTATCATAAATCTTTTTTAAATCCGTAACAGACACATCAATAATATGCTTCCAAAGCGCACGGTATCCCCTTACGCCGTTTTGCAGCTTAAAGGTGCACTCCATAGCTGCCGCCTTATAGTCCGCGTCCTCTTTCGAGCGCTTGCTTGCAAACGGGTAAATTTCCTCAAGCTCAGAAACGGTAAACGGCGGCTCTGTCGGGTATTCGCCTGTATAGTTCTCATCAAAATACACAAGGTCAGGCTTGCGGACCTTTAACTCATAAATAGTAAGTCCCATCGGCTGTCCCCAATCCCCAAGATGAACGTCGCCGATTACATGATGTCCAAGATAACGCGAAATACGCTTGACGCTTTCCCCGATAATCGCAGAACGAAGATGTCCTACATGGAGCGGCTTTGCGACATTTGCCCCGCCGTAGTCAATCACAATGTTCATCGGATTTTTTACCTCTTCCAAACCATATTTTTCTTCCGCCCGCATCCCCTTGATATAGTCACCTACAAACGCATTGTTCAGCGTTAAGTTCAAAAATCCGGGCGCAACCGCCTCTGCCCTTTCAAAGACACTGCTGTCCGCAAGTTTTGCCGCCACGTCATTTGCAATCATAATCGGCGCTTTGTGATACTGCTTTGCGCCTGCCATCGCACCGTTGCACTGATACTCACAAAGGTCAGGGCGGTTTGATGGCGTAACCTTCCCCAAAGTGCGCTCATAGCCTGCCGCCTCAAATGCGTCCATCATTTCCCCCGAAATCAAATCCAATAGCTTTTCCATATGCTTCTCCTTCCTTATTCCACTTCATTCTGTTTTCTCTGTTCTATCCTTACGTACTGCTGTTTTTTCATACGTTGTTTTTATGACACTCGTGTCATTTTTTAGCGCCTGATTTTGTTCCCGCTCTTTTTTAGAAAAAACGCATCCGCAATAATCCTGTCGGTATAAATGATACTCCGCCGAAAGCTCGATAGAACGTTTATACCCGTTCTTTTTCTTAAAATCCGATGCAAGCCACGGCACCTGATAATCGTTCGCAAGCCGCTCTCCAATTTCATTTAATTTCTTTGCGTTTTTTAACGGGCTAATGGTCAGCGTGGTGCAAAAAAAATCATATCCGCCTTCCTTTGCCAGCTTAGCCGTACGCCGCAGGCGCAGCTCATAACACAGAAAGCACCGCTCGCCGCCCTCAGGACAGTCCTCCAACCCCTTTGCCATGTCAAAAAAGCGCTGCGGCTCATAATCACCCTCTGTAATATTGATAGGGTATCCTGTTTCCTGCGCATTACATGCCGCAATCAGGCGTTTTTGCTCCGCGACACGCTTTTGGTACTCCGCCTCAAAAGAAATATTCGGATTATAATAAAAAACCGTTATGCGAAAATACGCCCTGAGATATTCCAGTACATAGCTGCTGCACGGCGCACAGCAGCTATGCAGAAAAAGACGCTTTCCGGTTTCCTGGTTTTTGACCATGCCATCCAACAGCTTATCCAGTTCCTTCTGAAAATTTCCTGCATTCAGACTTTTTAAATTTTCCACGTTTTTCCAATCTCCTGTTTACAAAAGAAACTCCGTTCCGTATCAGTACGCAATTCCGTCCCAATGCGGAAGGGAGTTTCTACAATTAAAGTATAACACAGCCTTTTATAAATCCGCAATATTAACAAGTGTCAGCGGATTGTCATTTTTATTTTCCAGACTCGTCGCCAAAGCCCGCGCCGTGTCAAGCGACGTAAGGCAGTTGACGCCTGTTTCAATCGATGTTCTTCTGATTAAGAACCCGTCCCTTGACTTATCGCGTCCCTGTGTCGGCGTGTCAATCACAAGGTCAATCCGGTGTCCCAAAATCAAGTCCATCACCGTTGGCGACTCCTGACTGATTTTATTGACTTTACGCGCCTTAACGCCTGCGTCATTGAGCGCCTTTGCGGTACTCCTTGTCGCGTAAATCTTATATCCAAGCTTCTCAAAACGCCTGCCGACCGCAATCGCCTCGCCCTTGTCCGCGTCCTTTACCGTGATAATCATCTGCTTATGCTTTGGCAAATCAATCCCCGCGCCCAAAAATGCCTTGTAAAGCGCCTCGTTAAATGTCTTTGCAATGCCAAGACACTCGCCCGTCGATTTCATTTCCGGTCCAAGGCTAATCTCCGCGCCCCTGATTTTCTCGAACGAGAACACCGGCATTTTGATTGCCACATAGTCTGCTTCCTTTTGCAGTCCTGCTTCGTAACCAAGCTCTTTAATCGTTTTCCCGAGAATAACCTCCGTTGCAAGGTCCACAATCGGAATGCCTGTCACCTTGCTGATATACGGCACGGTTCTTGACGAACGCGGGTTGACTTCAATGACATAAACCTCCTCGCCAACCGCGATAAACTGAATGTTAATCAAGCCCTTTACATGGAGCGCCTTCGCAAGCCGTCTTGTGTACTCCGCAATTGTTTTCTTTATCGTATCGCTCACCGTATGCGCCGGATAAACCGAAATCGAATCGCCGGAGTGAACACCCGTTCTCTCAATGTGTTCCATAATGCCCGGAATTAAAATATCCGTACCGTCACACACCGCGTCCACCTCAAGCTCCTTCCCCTGTAAATACTTGTCCACAAGGATAGGATGATCCTGCGCAATCCGGTTGATGACCGCCATGAACTCTTCGATTTCCTCGTCGGAAATGGCAATCTGCATCCCCTGTCCGCCAAGCACATAGGAAGGACGCACAAGCACCGGATATCCCAGACGGTTTGCAACCTCCTTTGCCTCCTCGGCAGTATAAACTGTACCGCCCGCCGCGCGCGGTATCTTTGTCTCCTCCAAAATCCGGTCAAACAGTTCCCTGTCCTCCGCCGCGTCCACATCCTCCGCTTTCGTGCCAAGAATCGGGACACCCATTTTCATCAGACTTTCCGTCAGCTTAATCGCCGTCTGTCCGCCAAACTGTACAACCGCGCCGTCCGGATTCTCCAGCCTTACGATGTTTTCCACATCCTCCGGTGTGAGCGGCTCAAAATAGAGTTTGTCCGCAATATCAAAATCCGTACTCACCGTTTCCGGATTATTATTAATGATAATCGTTTCGTAACCTGCCTTTGAAAATGCCCATGTCGCATGAACGGAGCAGTAGTCAAACTCAATCCCCTGTCCAATCCGGATAGGCCCGGAGCCAAGTACCAGCACCTTCTTTGGCGGATTCGTTTCCACCGCCTCATTGACACCGTCAAAGCAGGAATAATAATAAGGCGTACTTGCCGCAAACTCCGCCGCACAGGTGTCAACCATCTTAAACGCCGCAACAATCCTGTTGTCATAGCGCATCTGTTTGATTTCTTCTTCTGTTTTTCCTGTCAGCCTTGCAATCACATTGTCGGGAAATTCTACCCGTTTCGCTTCCCTTAAGAGTTCCGCCGTAAGCGGCAGCGTCTCAAGCGCGTGCTCCATTTCCACAAGAATGGCAATCTTATCAATAAACCATCTGTCGATTTTGGTAATCCCGTAAATCGTGTCGTAGTCAATCCCTTTCCGGAGCGCCTCCGCAATCACGTATATCCGCTGGTCATCGACTCTCTCAAGACGTTTTAGGAGCGCATCCTTATCAAGTTCGGAAAAGTCATAGCTTCTTAAGCAGTCCACATGCTGCTCCAGCGAGCGGATTGCCTTCATCAGCGCACCCTCGAAGTTGGTGCAGATGCTCATGACCTCTCCTGTCGCTTTCATCTGCGTGGTCAGCGTACGCTTTGCCGTGATAAACTTGTCAAACGGGAGTCTTGGCATTTTTACCACACAATAATCAAGCGCAGGTTCAAAACTTGCATATGTTTTTCCCGTAATCGCATTTTTAATTTCGTCAAGCGTGTACCCAAGCGCAATCTTTGCTGCAACTTTCGCAATTGGATAACCTGTCGCCTTCGACGCAAGCGCGGAGGAACGGCTCACCCTCGGATTGACCTCAATCACGCAGTATTCAAAACTTGTCGGATGAAGCGCAAACTGCACATTACAGCCGCCTGTGATGTTTAACTCCGAGATAATGTTGAGCGCGGAAGTCCGCAGCATCTGGTATTCCTTATCGCTCAGGGTCTGCGAAGGTGCAACGACGATACTGTCACCCGTGTGCACCCCGACCGGGTCGATGTTTTCCATATTACATACAGTAATGCAGTTGCCCGCGCCATCGCGCATCACTTCATATTCGATTTCCTTCCAGCCCGCAATACAACGCTCGACAAGCACCTGTCCCACACGGGAAAGCCGCAGCCCGTTTTCAAGGATTTCCTCAAGCTCTGTCTGATTATGCGCGATACCGCCGCCGCTTCCGCCAAGCGTGTACGCGGGGCGCAGCACAACAGGATAGCCAATCGTGTTTGTAAACGCCACGCCATCCTCCACGTTTTCCACAACAAGGGACGCCGCGCACGGCTCACCGATTTTTTCCATTGTATCCTTAAATTCCTGCCTGTCCTCCGCCTTCCTAATTGTCTCTGCAGTCGTTCCCAAAAGCGTTACATGGTGCGACGCCAAAAAGCCGCTCTCCTCAAGCTCCATACCAAGATTAAGCCCCGCCTGTCCGCCAAGCGTCGGTAAAATCGAATCCGGCTCTTCCTTCTCAATAATCTGCTCCAAAACCTTGACCGTCAGCGGTTCGATATACACCTTATCCGCAATATCCCTGTCCGTCATAATCGTAGCGGGATTGGAATTAACCAAAACAACCTCTACGCCCTCTTCCTTTAAAGAACGGCACGCCTGCGTGCCGGCGTAGTCAAATTCGGCAGCCTGTCCAATCACAATCGGACCGGAACCGATGACCATTACTTTTTTCACGTTCGGATTTTTCGGCATTATTTTGTCACCTCCATCATCTCGATAAACCGGTCAAACAGATAACCGGAATCCTGCGGGCCGCAGCATGCTTCCGGATGAAACTGCACGGTAAAAATATTTTTGCCCGTATAGTTCAGCCCCTCATTCGTGCCGTCGTTGACATTGATAAATGCAGGCGTTGCAACCTTCGGGTCAAGCTTATCCGCATCCACCACATAACCGTGGTTCTGCGACGAGATGTAAACCCTTCCGGTTGTTAAATCCTTCACAGGATGATTTCCGCCCCGATGCCCGTACTTCATTTTATAGGTATCTGCCCCTGTTGCAAGCGCCATAAGCTGATGTCCAAGACAGATTGCAAAAATCGGAATATCCGTATCATAGAGCTTTTTAATCTCCGCAATGATGGAAGTGCACTCCTTCGGGTCGCCCGGTCCGTTGGAAAGCATGATGCCGTCGGGTTTGGACGCGATAATTTCCGCTGCCGGCGTCGTGGCAGGATAAACGGTTACATCACAGCCTCTTTGCGCCAACGAATGGGCGATATTTCTTTTGGTACCAAAATCCATCAACGCAACCTTTTTCCCCGCGCCGTTTAATTTTGTGACAAGCGACGGCTTTTTCTCCCGCACACCCGCCGCGTAATCCGCTGCGGAAAATTTCGCACTGCCCGAAAGCGCCCCGTTTTCAGACAGCGATTTTGCGCCTTTTACTTCATATTTTTCACGGCAGGTAACCTGTTCGACCACCTTTCCCGTAATATATGCTTTGAGTTTTGGCAAAACATCGTCTAAAACATACGCTTCATCCGTTGTTATCATGCCGTTCATCGTACCCTTTTCGCGCAGGATTTTGGTGAGCGCCCTTGTATCAATGCCGGCAATTCCCGGTATATTATTTTCTTCTAAAAACTGTTGAATGGAAAAATCTGCTCTGAAATTGCTGAAATTTCTAGATAGTTCTCTGACAATGAATCCGTCGGGCCACGGTTTTGACGATTCCATATCGTCCTTACAAATCCCATAATTTCCGATTAAAGGGTATGTCATACAGACTGCCTGACCTGCATAAGACGGATCTGTCAGTACTTCAAGATACCCCGCCATTGAGGTGTTAAATACGATTTCACTGATAACTTCCCTGTCCGCACCGATATGCAATCCCTCGAACACGGTGCCGTCTTCCAATATTAAAAACGCCTTCATTTCGCACTTCCTTTCGCATAATCGACTAATTATATCACAAGTGCTTTTTGCGTTCAAGGGATTTATTCGCATGACATCAGAATTTTTTACATTCAATTTTACATCATCGAACGAAGCTGCGCAAACAGCTCCAAGTCACTCTGTGTAATCTTCATGTTTGTGTTATACTCCTTTCCCGCAGGACTTGTGACCTTAATCTCGATAATCGTTCCGTCCGTCATTGCCTCACGCCCTACTGCCTGCATAAACGGAACAAATTTCGGATGGTTTGCGTTAAACTTATCCCACGCTCCCTTAAATTTCATCATACTTCCAAAATCAAACATTCTTCTTTCCTCCATACTCATTTTTCTTTTCCTGAAGATAAAAACCGTTAATTTCACGGCAGCAGTACTTTGCCGTGCAGAAAAAGTACCGCCATTCGACGGTACTTTTATTATGCCAAATATGTAACGCTTTCTTCTGAAAGCTCTTTTTCGGATAACGCGGCTCTTGCCTCGTCCTCCTGAAATCTGTTAATCCGAAAAAGGTACTTGATTTTCGTCTCAAAACGACCCTTTTCGTATTTCCTGAATTTCTCCGTTTTTATCAGATACGATACCCTGTGTCTTAGGAATGCTTTCTCGATTGTCCCTTTTACCGCCGTATCATACGTCGCAACAAACGCGATTTCGCGTTCCCGCACCTTTACCGGCATACTTGCCACACCTATGTTCAGCATAATTATCCGACTCCCCCCATAACTTTGTGCAGATTCCATTTCCACACGGAACAACTATAATCTTATTATAGTATGAATTGCAGCAAATGTATAGTTAACATATTCACTAAAAATTTTATGTAAATTTGTGAAATATTTGTAGTAATACGGACAATTAGCGTTTTTTAGGTTTTTTGTTCCTGCACGATATGGGCGTTATCGTAAACAAATGATATATCCGTCAACGCATTAGCCTTATTGTCAGTCTGTTTTTGCCGTCTGCATATTCGTACTCCACTTCATCCATCATGGTCCGTACCATATAGATGCCAAGTCCGCCTATCTCCCGCTCGTCAACGTTTCGTGTTATATCCGGCATATCACTTTCAAGCGGATTAAACACAATACCGTTATCCTCGAATACAATCTGTACATACTGTGAAACGGCATGGCACGCTATTTTTGCCTCCGTTGCCCTGCTGTAACGGCAGATATTGGAGTATAACTCATCAACCGCAACCAGGAGCTTTGCCCTGTCCGATTGGCAGACCGTTTCCCGCCTTAACGCATCCTCCATAAAGTTAATCACATCAGGCATACGCTCAATGCACGGTGTAGCGCACCATGTCTGATTCTTTCCCAAACTGCCGTTAAACCGCAGCGCAAGCATGGTAACATCATCAAACTGCTCCGCAATCCCTTCGTAAGTACAAATATCGTTCCAAACGGCATTGATGATGTCCTGCGGCTCGTTTGTACCAAACAGCTCAAGAATACGTTTCAGGCGCTCCTCTCCGTAAAGAGCGCCGTCACAGTCATTTGCCTCCGTAACACCATCAGAGCACTGAAAAAGGATGTCTCCCGGACACAGACGCACAACCGACTGATGATAGGTCATTCCTTCCGCCCCCGCCAGCACAAACCCGCCAAGCTCCTTTAAATACGTAACACTTCCGTCTTTGCCCTTTACAAGCGGATGGCAGTGCCCCGCATTGATATACGTCAGCGTTCCGTCCGATATGTCAAGAACGCCCGCCCAAACCGTCACAAACATGCCGTTTTTATTGTTTGCACACAAGCTTTCATTTGTAATTTCCATTGCCCGCTCAAGGCTTTTCTCCCGTTTGATGTTCGACTGCAAAAGCGCTTTTGCGATAACCATAAAGAGCGCCGCCGGAACACCTTTTCCGGATACGTCGGCAACAACAAGCGCCAAATGCTCCTCGTCCGTCATGAAAAAATCGTAAAAATCTCCGCCCATTTCCTTTGCCGGACGCATGACTGCCGCAAGTGTAAACGCATCATACTGCGTAAAGGCATCCTCCGCCACCGGCAGCATATCGCTTTGCAGACGCGCCGCTACCGTCAGCTCTGTCCTGATACGCTCCTTCTCCGCCGTCGCCGCCGCAAAGTCATTAATATAGCGCTGCACCTTGTCCGCCATTACGTTAAACGCAGTTCCAAGCTCCTCTATTTCGTCACCGCTTGATATTTTCGTGCGGTAATCAAAATTTCCTGCGCCGATTTTTTTGACATCCCTTGTGAGTGTCAGTATCGGTTTGGTAAAGCGTTTTGTTACTGCCAAACCGGCGCTTCCAAGCAGTATCATCACGATAATTACCATGACTGCCAAAAGCTTTATCGCTCCTCCAATTGCCTGATTCTGCTGCTTTGCCGTGTCCTCTGTCATCGTAAGAATACGCTTTTGTGTCTCAAGTGCGGGAGATATCACATCCTCCACTGCCATAACTGCGGCAAAGCTCCAGCCCATTGTCGGCAAAGGCGCATATGCAATATAGACTTCTCTGCCATCCAACATAATCCGTTCTACGCCGCTAAACCCTGCTGCCATTGAAACTGCCGTTTCCGCAAGCTGCGCATTTTTGCTCTTGCGCAAATCTGCCGGTACGCCAGACGCTGCCGTTTCTCCTTCCGTCATCGGGGATACCATAATTTGCCCGTTATAATTCAGAAGAAACGCATATCCTGTGCCGTTCACGGTCGTATTGAGGACTGCCTCGCTGACGGTATCAAGATAAGAGCCTGCCCCTGCCACGGCAACCACCTCGTTTCCTTTATAGATTGGTTCCGCACACACGATACAGCTTCCCCCGCCATGTACATCCTCTATTACGTCCGAATAGACATACTGCCCTTCCTTTGCCGAAAGTGCTCTTTTGTACCACTGGCGGTCATCCGATTCCAAATACAACGGTTTATCACTTCCAGCCTTGAATTTACTGTATGCAATATAATCCGCCTGTATCACCCAGCCGCTGAGTGTACTGATATACGTAGAAGAAACCATGTCATTGTTGGCATTGTACTGCACCAGCATATCCTGCAGATTTCCAAGCTTTAGAATTTCTGCCTGCTCTTTCTCGCCTGCGCTCTCAAGACGCCGCGAATATAGAAGCTGCGCTGCAAGCTCCTTGCTTTCTGCCACAGGAAGCGGTGTCTGCCTGTCCGGATATTTATCGGGGTTTTCATATATATCCTTTGCTGTTTGGACAATGCCGTGCACATAGGATCTTACTTCAAGAAATTTTTCGTCGATATACGCCGCCTTTTCCCTTGAGACGGTCAGGAGCTGCTCTTTTGCCATGTCCTCCAACGCCTTCTCCGAGTTTTGTGCAGCCATTTCTCCCAAGCTGCGGCTGTTTTTGATGGAAATGTCCTTCATCAGCTTTAGATTTGCAATGCTCACTGTCCCGTTTATGAATGCCGCTACCAAAACCATTCCCAATAAAAATGCCATAATTTTAAAGCTGATTGTATGTTTTATTCTCATGTACCGCTCCCTTATAAAATATGGATACCAGCCTACTTCTTCCAGAATTTCTGTTTCGCCTCTTTCTGGCTGCCATATCCTGATGTCGGCTCACCCTCCCTCGCAAAGGGGGCATGTCCCGGTTTAAACTTGTCGCTTCTGTAGTTTAAGTAAACGATTTTATTTGCTGTATAACTTTCTCTTCCCAGCATTTCAGTCAATGCATCATATGTCTCCTGTACGCTCTCATTGAATTCCCGCGCCTTATAAGCAAACACACAGTTTTCTTTGTTAATACCGATTGACATTACTCTTTTTGCGGATCTATCGTACCCCACTTCTGCAGCCTGTGTTCCCTGTTGGTAAATCGGATGCATTACAATGATGCGGTCCGCATCCCGCATTAACATCGGCAGCTCCTGCACATAGAGAACACTCATCTCATCGACAATCCTGAAATAAATATGTGCCCGCCTTCCTCTTTCATATCCACCGACAAACGCAGCGGATAATATGTTCCACAAGCCGCCTTCCCGTTTCCATTCCCATGTCACCTTAAGCGTATCCAGCAGGTTTCCAAACGGCGTCTCTTCAAGCGGACACATTCCCAGGTTTCTGATTTGGAGACTTAACTCATATCCGCCTGACCATAATGCCAGCTCCTTTTCTTCGGGAACCGCAAGTCCTGCGTCCCTCTGTATCATCGCAACTGCATTTTTAAAATGCCTGTTATCATTGATTGTTGCAAGATATTCTTCGTTTGTATCCATATCCATTGCCAATTGCGCTCTGTCAAACTGAATCCGGTAACCCTCTATAAGCGCATCCCATACATTCCTGATGTGTGTCTCATCCTTATGGCTAAAGTCCATATACTTTTTTACAAATTCCGAATAGGACGGATGCTCGTAAGCCTCCCTGCTCCCTTCCATAATTTCAGATATTATAGTTCTTTGTTCCTGTGTAAAGTCCTTTTCTTTCGCATTCATATCATATTCTCCTCTCTGATATAATTCGCTATTTTCTGAAACTCCATATCTAATTTTAAATCTTCAAAATAAAACGGAATCTCTCCTGCATGGTGCATAATAATGTACTCTCTGTTACCACACAAAGGTTTTATCCCCGTAAAGAAAAATCCGTTTTCACAAAGCCTCTCATAAGCGCCGGCCGCATACCTGTCATTACTGTTTAAAAATACATTTGCGGTATTTTTATCCTTTAGCGGATATATCCGAAGCAGCCGTCCTAACTGTCTGTCAAAATTCATTCCAATTTCAAGTATACCGATTTCAAGGTATTTATGCTTTCTGTCATAATAATAGGAAAGTCTGCTGTCTGCAGGCATTCCCGCGAAATTCTCCACTGCGCTGTCCATTATTTCAAATGCCGCGCCTAATTCCTCATACCGTTCCCTGCAAAACGCCTTATGTCTGTCCGGGAGATATAGGCGCCCTGCATCCTGCCCATATCTTGCCATCACCTGTATGCCAAGCGGCATTTTTATATTCCTGCCATTATCATAGGAATGGTGAAGCACCTCCAGGTCAAACACATTTGGCAGAATACCGACAGCACTGAATCCTAAACCACAAAGAAGTCTTTGTGTAATGTCATGAAATAATACCGGCTGGCTATAAACTGCAGAGACCTTTTTATTCTCAAGGAGCTTTAGTCCATATTCAAATATCCTTTGCGCAATCCCGTGTCCTCTGTACTTTTTCTTAACAACCTGCGCTGCGATTTCATATACAGCCGCGCTTTGTCCCCGCGTCTTTGTAAGCGCCGTCGTTGCTGCAATCTCGCCGTTTGGAAGCTGTGCCACGATAAAAATATCACGCCCCGTTATGGCGTTTTCCCGGATGGCGGTTTTGTTGTACCACTGCAATTTTGCATACGTGTTTCCGTACTCATCCCGAATACAGTCGATAATTCCCTGTTCGTCACCGATTCGGTATTCACGCAGCCATATGTCTGTCGCCTCTTTTTTTCCCATACTCATCGCAGTGTCAGGATTTTATCAAAGCCTGTAATCTTAAAAACGTCCATCACCGCGGGCACGGATTCCTCCACGGTAAGCGTTCCGCCCTTTGCCTTCATTTTCTTTTCCGCCGCAAGTAATACGCGCAGTCCCGCCGACGAAACGTATTCCACCTGCGCCATGCTGACCGTAAGCTGCGTAATCTCCTCCAATTCATTTTCCACAACTTCCTCCAGCTTTGGCGCAGTCGATGTTTCCAGTCTGCCCTTGAGCCTTAAAGTCATTTTGCTTTCCGCTATTTCTTTTTCAATCTCCATTTTCTCACCTCCGTAATCTTAGCTTCCGCCTTCTTCCCATGCAGGTTTTCTCTTAAATCCGATATGATAAGTAGACTTTTCCATCGTCAGCTCGTGTTCGCCAATCATATATCTTCCGATTGTGACATCCTTTCCGATAATAACCCCCTTCGGATATTCGTTGAGACACCGGTTCAATAATTGAACCTGCTGCTCAACCGACTGCTCCGACAGGGGATTATTCGGATTGACGCTCCCGACGGAAACCAGCTTTACATATGTAATATCTGTCAATGCGGTTTTTTCCCGTCTGTCCATACGCGCTCCTTATTATTTGCCCTTTTAATCAGCCTTCTGCACCAGCCAGCGCCTTATTATATTCCTGCTTCTTGTCAAAGACTGCCTTGTCAAGCTCTTTTGACTTTTTATATGCTTCCAATGCCTTGTCCTGCGCAATCTGTATTTCATCGTATTTTGTGTTAAAGTCCTTTTCATCAGAGCCCTTTTCGTATGCCTTTGTCTTTATCTCACCGCTGCTTTCTTCAATGCTTACCTCCAAAAGACCAAATGAAGGCGACACTGTCCCGGCAGTCGCATTTGCATCGTTGCTTGCGGCTTCAAGCATATCCACCGTTCTGTTTTGGAAATCATTCCATTTTGCCGTAACCCTGTCCATTGCAGACTGGTACTTCTGCGAAAGCTCCTCATAGTTTTCGCTTTCTTCCTTGCTTTCAAGATACTGTGTCTGTCTTGACTGGAACTCAAGAAGCTGTGCGTTTGCCGCTCTTCTAAGTCTTGTGACACATTCCGTCAATCCGTCATTTACGGCGATAAGGCATCTTTGCATTTCATCCAGTTCGTTTTTCAGACGCTTTCTGCGCTCCGCCTTTCGTCTTGCCTTATCCGGAAGACTGTTTCCGTTCGCATCCTTAATTGTCGAACCTACAAGTGCAGGTGCAACGTTTGCCGCCATCATGTCAAGCACTCTTGCAAGCCCCTCCGGCGTTCCGTGGTTGGTTGCACGCACGTCCACATGATATTTCGCGGAATTATCTGATTTTCTCGTATTCTCCTGATGTACGCTGACGTTTCCGGAAATACTGATTTTAATCGGTCCAAGCTTTGCCTGTCCATTAATCCCCACGCCTACATCAAGTGATTTCTGTGAAGACTCACTTTGCTTTACCTCCATATCAAACAGCACGTTGACTTCGTCAAGCTGTAAGTTTGGAATCGGTACGATTGCCAACATTGGGATATCCATTTTCATTTCATCCACATTGCTTGTGCCGTCCTCATTTGCGCTTCTCTTTTGATAGGAAAAGGCGACTGTCCGGACTTTTCCGTTTGCGTCAAATCCTACATGATTGATGAAATCTGCCGTGGAATCCGCAAGCATAATGCTTGCATCTGCTGCTGCCGTAAGCGGTCCTCCAATCAGCGCTCCCATATCCAGTCCCTTAAACTGATCTGCTATTGCTGCCATATTTATCTACCTTCCTTTCTTTGTATTTTTTATTACAGTTGTGTCCTTTTCTGATGCGTCCAAATAGTCCGCTGCACAGATTTTTTATTTTTTCAGGCAGCGTCTGTTTTCCCTCAT
>DKYC01000010.1:10450-25997 GCA_002492295.1 Lachnospiraceae bacterium UBA7110 | reverse complement strand
CCCTCATGAACTGACACCTGTGTCACTTTTGCCGCCTCCACCCAAAGAATGCGCTCCTGCAGACCCTGTTGGCAGAGCAGGCGGAAATTCATTTCCCATATAAGCCGTTCCAAATCCGCTTCCAATATCTTTTTTATGCGCCCGGCTGCCGTCTCTTTCTTTCTGCTTTTACTTAAAATCCCTATCAAGCCCATACAGAATCTCCCTGTCTATTATCTGCTCCTTGCATTCCATGATACGGTTGACAATTGAGGACTGCGCCATGAGATATTTTTCCTTGTCAAATTCATGTGTATCCTCAGCAAAGGAATCGTTGCTGATTTGGTGCAGGCGTTCCTGCTCTTCTATCATTGCGGCAATCTTTCTGTGAAGCAGTTCAAGCTTGCTGACCTTTGCACGAAGCTGTTTTGTCTCCTGCATAATCGCCTTCTGCTCTTCATTGCCTAAATCACCGTTTAAAACAATTGGCGTATTATCAATTCTTTTTGCAACCTGATTTGAACTCAGCGTATCGCTAAGCCGCATAATTCCTTCCGTTGCCGGTAATGACGTGACCGACAGTTTATAAGATACCTTTGGCAGAAAATCGCTTTCCCGCTGTGAGGGGGCGCAGATGCGCGCGGTAATCTGCGGCTTTTTCGTATCTTCGTCCAGTTCCGCTTTCACTTCCGTAGAAAAGTTAATCTCCGCCTTGTCTACATTGAGACTTGTAACGGGCACAATTGACAGTAACGGAACCTGTACCTGAAGGTTATCAACACTGTATCCGTCCTCACCCTCCTGCCGTATCTGGTCATACGCGATATTGATATTATCCAAGTGTGTGGTTTCTTCGTTTCCGTTGTAACGCTGCGTTCCCATACTCTTAATTGCTTCCACGATTTGTGCCCTAAGCTGCCGGTTTGATTCCGCCAATGCGTGAAGCGGTGCATAGACAAGTGCATCCAGCGAAATAAAATCACTGTCCATTACGCCTGAACCTTCCGTAGCCTGCATCATCTTTTCTTCTTCCATTTTCAGCCTCCATTCGGCATCAGCTTAAAAACAATGTAACAGTTCAGCCTTCGGCTTCCTGTTACATGCATCAAGCCATGCAAAACCACTTCGTGGTGGCTTGACGCTTCTCAACTACTACGTTTTCTTTCGGACTTTGCAGCAAGTGCAAAGTCCTAGACTGAGCTGTCACAAAACAGCCGTCGTTCTTCTTCCCTGCGCTTTGTAAGTCCTGCGAGCACCTTTCCGCCGCCTTTGTTATACGCCAGTATTTTGTCGGCAATCTGCGCCGCAGTTCTTCCCGTAACAAGCTTTGCCAGGCTTCCTGCACCGCAGTTATAGCAAAAGCTTGTGAGCGCATCAAACTGATTTTGCGTCGGGGCAAATGTAAGCTTTCCTGTCCGGATGCACTGATTGACATGCGCGGCATACTTCTCCAAATCCTTGCGCAGAAGCAGTTTTGCAGCCTCCTTGGAAGGAAGCACGTCATGCTCCTTTACTCCTGCCGTATGTCCGTATCCAATGGTCCATACGCCTGCCGGGCATTTGTATGCCGTAAGCCGGCAGCCTTCATATTTTGCAATCAACTCCACGCCGCGCTCTGAAATCTTCCGCTCCCCGCTGTCCGCTTTTTCATTATTGCCCATATCCTGGCATAAAGGGTGCATTGTCTGTGTTTGCGTCGGGGCAGCGCAGTTTTCTGACACGTGTGTCATAAATGCAATATTTATAGGACTGTTAATCGTGTGCGTTGCACTTACGTTTGTTCCTAAAACCACCCTGTCATCGTTTCTTGATTTTACAATCCATTGGTCGTTTCGTACCCAGTCCGGTATTTCTTTTCCATTATAATAGACGGCGTCTGGGGCAAGCGACACGACCGTTCCTTCCTTTACTTCCATAGGTTCCTCCATTCATCTGCTGACAGTCTTCTTTTTTACTGCCTTTCCATAGCGTTTGCCACATCCTGCCGGAAGCCGGTCATGGTGTAGCCGCAGTCTAATCCGTTCCATAGATGGTCCGGGTCGGCATGTCCTGACGCAATGCCTCTGTCGTGCCCTTCCTTGTGGCTGACGATTACACCGTCCTCCAAAGGATTGAGCTGAAATTCCTTGCATAGATGCGCAAACAGCTCGACTGCAGCGTCATATGCCTTTTTTACGTTCGCAAGCGCCTTTTCCCTGTCGGAACAGGTAAATTTCGCGCCGCCGGTATACTTGATACAGGACGGTTCACACATCTCCACACCGATATGCGTGTTATTTGCCGAACCGCCGCCGTGCCAGCCCCTGTGATTCCACGGAAGTGTCTGATATACAACGCCCGTATCTGCATCAATAAACGCATGTACGCATACCTTACTGGCAGGGTTGGAGTAGTTTTTGATAAATACCTCCGCTGACGGCTGCGGACAGCCGACGCTGTGCAGCATAAGACCTTTCACCGTGATTGTCCTTCCTGACTTATAACAAGGGTTGGCTGTAAGAATTCTTTGAACAATTTCCATGTTCTGGTACCTCCTTTCTCTCTTATTTTTCACCTGCAATCATTTGCGGCTGTGATAATATCAAGCGGTACTGCAATATCAATGCCATGCAAAATATTACCGTAACCCGATAATAGCGTAATTACTGTTTATTTATCCGAAATTAATTTTGACTTTTATCTGCCATAATACGCCTGCCGCTTTTTTCCCTTGTCATCAAAAGCGGCATGTCAAGTGCGTATAAGACTTCATTGATTCGGAACAGCAGGGAGGTATTTTGATTTCCTTCGTAATTAGAAAGCATCCACAAAATAACTGCATCGCTTGGTATGGACTTTGACAGGATATAACCTGCGCTCTTTAACAGCCTTTGTGTATCCTCGGAATTTAAGTTCATAGATACCGCAACCGCAAGTGTTGTTTCCTTAGTCGGATTCTTATTGTTCTTAATGTATTGAAACATCCGCTCGCTGATATTGGCGTTTTGATAAAATAAACGGGACTTTTTATCGTATTTATTTTTCAGAATGTTAAGACATGTTTGAAATGATTCTTTTTGTTCAAGCGTAAGACCTGCCTTGTTCGCCAAGTCTTCCGCTTCCCTGTCGCTTAATGCAAACAAAACCTGGGCATTTTTGATTACCCTTTGTTTAAAATTTTTTTGTCTGTACACTGCACGGGTGGTTTTCCCACCATGAAAGGTTCTGTTTTGTCGTACCAAGCAGATGGTAAACATCATCGAGCAAACGTATGTGGTGGGTTGATTTGTACTTTTTTGCGTACCTTCTTATAGCGGCTGTAAAGCCTTCCTCCAGTCTGATTTGACGGCTTTCCAACCATTTTTGTGTTTTTCCATAATTCATTTGTTTTTCCCTGGCTTTCTTAAAAATGAAAACCCGGTAACAGCTTTTATTGCCATTACCAGGTTTTAGATAAATTGTGATTTTTACTTTTTCGACTAATTTCGCTTTTTTTATTTTACCGTTAATACAGGAACAATGCCAGGAGCGGTTATTCCTGTTTTTAACTTTTTACAGGAACTACCGTTCCTGATTTCCATTATTCTGCTACCATCACGACAAAATCGGTTAAGCGCCTTGTATAAAAACCGATATTTCCGTTTTCGGCCACAGAAGTCTGTGTATATGGCGCAAAAATCCCCGCTGTATCATCAAAGATATAGATATATGCCGGATGATTCGCATATTCTGCTCCTACGGTCAGGTTAATGCCTAAATCATAGCTTAAATCTGTTTTTTCTGCTATGGACAGCCATATCGTTTTGAAGCCCTGCGCGAAACCGGCAAGCTCCGTTTCTTTTGTGCTTAAGTTCAAATCTTTTCCCGCGGCAAGGAACGCATTCATATTCATGCTGTATCCGATTCCGTTATCGAGATACGCAAGAACGACTGCGTTGTCACCATAAATTTTATTGAAAAACGCCAGCCGCAGCATGGCATCATCAGAAGGAAGCACAATGCTCTGATATACCACATCATCCATAGCTGTTTCCATAACGCTGTCAGCCGTCACTGTGACATTTGTGTTTTTATGCGATGATGACCATCCTCCTGTTGACGAGGAACCGCCGCCTGACGACGAACTGCTGCCCGAAGAACCGCTCCCGCCTGAGGAACCGCTCCCGCCGACATTAAAGTTCTGCGCCGCACGTTTCAGACTGTCATCCTCTTTTGTACGGAACTCTACTCCGAGTGTATGTTTGCCTTTCTCCTGTTTACCAATTGTTTCTGATTTAATGGTAATTCTCGTGCTGCCGGACTCTGCGGTGTAATCCTTCTGGGGCTCTAACTCTTCACCATCGAGGAACACTTTTGTAAACTCTGCAAATTCACCTTTCGATACAAACAGCTGGTCTTTTTTGCTGTTTGCCGAAACATTTGGGATGCGCTGCGTAACATCATATCCATCGTCTGTTGCATCATCAACGTTTTTATCTGTATTTTCGATTACTGTCAGTGTGAACTGCCTCGTTGACGAGCCAAACTGGCTTGCACTGTTTTTCATCCGCGCCGTAAATTGAAACTCCCCCGTCTCACGCGGGACACCGTAAAGTTCCCCATTTGGCTTGAGCGTCACACCATCCGGTAATTTGCCGCTGTATAAATCATATGTTACCGTATTCCATGAATACTTATTGTTATTCTGTATCATCGTTCCATATGGTACGTATTTCACAGCCTGCGGAATTTCCTTTGTCGTAATCTGTGGGTTGCCGTAAGTACCTGTCAGCTCCATTACCGCAAGCGTCGTGCTGCCTGAGCGGATTGTCAGTGTTCCCGAAAGCGTATCGCCCGAAGTTACTGTATCTTTTGCTGTCAGTCTTATTTTTGCCAGGTTGGGAAGTTCCCCGTATGTCGTCTTTTTCTCAATCGTATTCAATCCCGCTAAGCTGTATTTTCCCTTAAGTGTCCAGTACGTATCAATATCAAGCGTGTCGGATTTTAGCTCAGCCGATAATTCCTTTATTTCCCCTAAACCGGTATTGGCAACCAAAATATCATGTCTGTTATCATGATACCCGTCAATCACCATTTCTCTCCTGGAATAGGTTACGCCATTCTCCACTTTTGTTTCTGCGGTTGTATCTTTAAAGCTGTTGACATAAATCTTCCCTGCGCCTTCCTGTGCCTTAACTACCTGAAGCCAGTAATTTCTTGAATTTTTCTTATCTTCCGCCGAAGCCGAATACTGAACAGGTCCTTTTGAAAAATCGTGAATGTTCTTTCCGCTTTCCTGTTTTGCCCCGTCATCGGCATATAAATTAATCTTGCTGTCTGACATCCGAAACAGCGGTGCCAGTTTTGTGAGATCTGTATCCTTATCCACAAAAATTGTCAGATAAGAGTATTCGCCGTAAGAATCCAAGTCATGTCCGACAACATAACTTGTGACATCATTCCCCTTGTCATCTTTCAGTCCCGTGAATGTGACAAGTGTCGCACTGCTCAGTGACTGTTCATATTGAAACCGTTCTCCTGCAACGGTCTTAAATGCCATGTGGTAGGATTCCTGCTTTTCATCTCCGTCCATACCGACAAAAATGGAAAAATATATGGTCTGACTGTAATCCGCAGTATATCCGTTACCAAATAAATCGGCTTTTATATCTTTTGCATTTGCCGCAGATGCCTCTGAAATTGATTTATATTTTCCCGCATAAGCTGCCGTTACCAGATTATCAGATTCTTTACCGTCTTTATAATAACTTAATTCCTGCGTATATTTTCCATCTGCGGGATACTCTTTATAAAGAGAATATGTGTAAGTCTGATACCCGTCTATTGTAGAATATGTGCTGGTGTCGCTTACATATTCTGTTCCGTTTTCCGTTTTATAAGAAAGGGAATAATAACTTATATAATTACCCTGCTTATAAAAATCCAGTTCAAACGGCATACATCCTGTCGCCTTTCCCGACGCATCGTACGTAACAAAGGTAATCCATGTCCTGCTTCCGGCATCTATCGGATATCCTGCGTCTTTTACCGTCATATCCTTGCAGAACAGCTTATCCGTAATGTCCTTATCTGCCGTTAATTCTGAAGTCTTTGTATATTTACCTTCAAAGGCTTTCATACTGCCATATTTTACACTGTCAAACACCTCATTGTTTACCTTCATTGAAATATATGCTTTTGTCTCATTCCCCATATCACTTGATGCCGCATATACATATTCCCTGCGTTCAACGAACTCGTGATTGTAATCTCCCCACTGGTCGTCATAGCGCTCATCGGATAGTTTTACACTTGTTCTTGTACCTTGGGCATCCTGTTTGTAAACAGTGGAAGAAAGCCAGTTGTATGATTCTGTGTTTTTTACAGTCACCTGGTAACGTATATTCTTTCCCTCCAGCTGATCCGCCACGCCCGCTATCATTTCCCATCTGTTTTGTGTATTGTAATAAGTCCTGTAGCTCAAATCAATCACATCACCGGACTGGCTTATCGCATAATTGTCATCATCCTGATATGCATGATGCTTCCACACTACCGCATCTGTATTCTTGAGCGCATTTTCACCGGTAAAAACAGATTGAAGTGACACCATTGTCAGTTCCACCGGAGTAAATCCTGTCAAATCAACTTCCAGTGATTTCTCTTCCAGCGGAAGCAAAGAATACGCATCCGCGATTTTGTTGTCCTGAAAGGTTTTCTTTTCCGGATAAACAACGACAGTCTGTCCCGCTACGTTTAAACTCATCTGTGTTACTACCGTATTGTCAAAATCCGCATCCACATAAATGTCGTGTCCGCCAACTGTCACCTTGTCATCCGGCGTCATAAACCACTCGTTTTTCGTTTTTCCATCATAGGTAAACTGCACTTCATAAGGGAAAAACGGGTTCTTTTCCGGGATGTCAATTGTGTAGCTTCCGTCTGCTTTAAAAGAGCCGTCGGAAAGCGTACGTATACAGTTGCCCGTATTGTAGGTCATAAGGGACTGCTCTTCTGTATCGGCTGTTTCCTGCACCGTCTCGCTTTCTGTCTCTGTAACTGTTTCTGTGGCAGGCTCTGTTGCTGTCTCTGTTTCCGGTTCTGCTGTATTTGTTTCAGCAGCCGCCTGTGTTGTTTCCGGTTCGCCTGCCGGCTCTGTTGCAGCCGGTGTCGTTTCTTCTGAAGTTTGTGCCAAAACAGGTTCCTCGGTCTTTGGTGTTTCGTTTACTGTAGCCGCTTCTTTTGCTTCTTCTGTCGTTGTTTCCGTATCCTGAACTTCCTGCACGTCTTCCACATCAGATGCCTCTGCTGCCGCAGCAAACGAATTTGGTATCATCAGCACTGCCGCAAGCAGCACTGCGATGCCTCGTTTGATTGATTTCATAATTTAGAAATCCTCCCTTCTTTTGTTATTTTTCTGTTACAATATATGTCTCTCCAAGAGCAATCAGCTCCTCAAGAGTGTATAAGCGGCACTGCCGCAATATACCATCTCCATAATCAAATACCAGCATCCCGTACGATATATCACATAGTCCCTGCAATGTTGCAATTGTCTGGAGTTTTTCATCCAGCAAAAGTCCATACCGCTGACCGGATGTACTGATATATTCCGAAATCAGATAATCTCCAAATTGTGACACATATGTCAGATAATCTTCCGTTTCCAATTCGCCAATCCGTTTCTCTGATTCCGCCAAATAAACCTGCGGTGCATCGTGGAGCGAAGAGGTTATTCTGTATTTCTCTGTATCAAACTCCTCATATAAATCCTTATTCGGCGCTTCCCCCTGCTCTTCCTTTATCAGCGAACCATCCGCCGCACTGTAATTGCGCCGCATACCGTCATACCATATCACTTCCAGCCATGAACCGTTTTCATCTTTTCGAAACTGTTGGTCATAGATGTTATCGCTATCAGGAAGTTCTAATTCTGCAATGAGATTCCCGTCTGTCCCATAGATTCGGAATCCCTGATAGCTAAATAACATTGCAGTCTTTTTATCACAACTGATACGTGCCTCATCATGCACATACCTTGCATCATAGGAAAACACTGCCTCTCCCTTTCCGCTCTCCAACTGCAAAATCCGAAGCATCGGGTCATTCCGGTTTCCCACAACCGCAAAGCCTTCTCCCAAAGCCGTAAACTCGCTTTTTTTATCACACACATTGGTTGACATCAGTCCGGCTCCGCTGTCATAAAAAGAAAAACAATCATCATCCGTCGCTATCAGCGTATATTCCTTTCCGCCGATATTCTTCACCGCAAACCCGGCAATATCCGCATCATTCGAAAGTGCCATCTCAAGCTCGGTCATGGTATCCACATCAATTTTTTCAATCAGTTTTCCCGATGCAAGGTAAATGCCGTTTTCATCCGCCTGTATATGCAGTTTATCCAACGTCTCATAACCGCCCGCATAAATGCCTTTTCCCACATCAATGATTCCAAACTGCGATTTTCCGCTTTCCCGCGCCGTAAACGCAAAACAGGTTCCGCAAAAGCCGCCTGAAAAGCCGTTGTATTCCGATTCCTCATAAATAATCAAATCATTGTCGGGATTTTCACAATCGTAGATTTGGAATCCCCCATTGCTAAAGCTGACTGCAAGCAGCCTTCCATCCGCATTTAATGCGAAGATATTATTTTGGGCATCCGCGAAAATATCGTTTGCCGGAACCGTAAGATGCCTTCCATCAAACGAACGCTCCGCAATCTTTTTACCGTCCTTACTCCGATACAGCACCGCACAGTCAGCGTCCCTGTCCACCGCCGCAATTACCGTCTTGTCTGCAGATACGGCAAGCGTCGTTGCAGCCCCGGCTTTCCAAAGCGTTTGTCCCGTATCAAGGTCACAGCAGGTTACACCGTCTGTTCCCGCATAGACAATATGCGTTTCGTCCAAAAAAACACAGTCCGATAAAGCGGACTCCCGCGTCGGGAAGGATGCCAGCTTTTTCAGACTTTCCAAGTCAAATACTGCTGTCTCATACGCATATACAACGGCAAGACGTGTACCTTTTGGGGAAACCGCAAGGTCAAATGGGGCGCTCGGAAGCGCAAGCGTATCAAGCGGCTTAAAATCCTGCGACAAATCGTACACACCAAGCGCGTTTGCCAGCGCCGCCTGCGCCTGTGCCGTGACGGGTGCATGGAAAATATTTTGGGAATCAGGAATTGCCTGCAATGCATAACTTACCGCTGACGAGATATCCCCTTGCGTTAACGCATTTGCGGAATACTCCGAAAGCGCAAGTGCTTCCTGACGCTGCCCTAATTGTTTTAAACCGACAAAAGTAACTGCCGCGCCAGTAAAAAGCATTGTTGTCAAAGCAACTGCAGAAGTAATCATCCGCCTTTTATGACGAATCGTCCTGATATCTCTTTTATGGATGTATAAAAACGCCTGAAGCATTTCCTTTGCCGTCTGATACCGCTCATCCGGCTGTGGATTCATTGCCTTTTGCAAAATGAGGGAAACTGCCTCACTGCATACGCTTTTGTCCAACGGTTTTACATCCCTTGCGTCCTGTTCCGGACGGATTCCTGAAATCAGGTGGTAAAGTGTTGCACCCAAACTGTATATGTCCGAACGCACATCCAGTAAAATTCCCTTTTGAGCGCCTGCCGTCATTTTCAAATCACGCGACCGTTCTTCCGCATACTCATCAACCGCAGTCTGCTCCCCCGTGGCAGTCTGTGTGTCTATTGCCGTCTTGTCGTCAACTGCCGTTTCCTCGTCAGCCAACGTTTCATCCGTGTTATCCTGTTGTTTCCTACTCAACAGCGTTTCTTTTAACGCAGTTTTTCTTAACGCAGCTTCTTTTAACGCAGTCCCTTTTAATGTCGTCCCTTTTAATGTCGTCCCTTTTAATGTCGTCCCTGACTTTACCGCTGCCGCTTTATTGCTTTTGATATAATCCGCTCCATAATGTTCCGGCGATGCATAGCCTCTGCTAAATCCGACTTTTACGGCTCCCTCCTCGCCTAACGCAAGCGCGATGTTGAAATCAATCAGGCACACATCGCCATTTGGACGAAGCATAATATTAGCCGGCTTAATATCACCGTGCAAAATACCATAGGGCGGCTGGCTGTGCAGATAATCCAATGCCTCCAAAAGCTGGCATGCCCACTTGATAACATCCGGCTGCGCCGGACGCTGACCTCTTCCAATCATCTTGTCCAAGCTCTCGCCCTCTATAAAATCCATCACCGTATAAACCGTTTCATTCTCCGGGACAAAATCATAAACCTGCGGTATATAAGTGTGACTTAAACCTTTTAATAAATCGACCTCTCTGCGCAGTTTTTCTTCTCCTACGCTGAGTTTTCGTTTGTCAGCCTTCAATACAATCGGTTTCCTTAATCGGATATGCTCTCCCAAATATACGACGCCACCGCCTCCGGCTCCGATTTTCTCTTTTAATTCATAGATTCCTGCGATTACCTGCGACATATTTATAACCATGCTCCCTTCATAGCCTGCTTATATTCCCGGTTTTCCATACTCCTGCTCCAAACGCTTTCTTATTCGTTTTCCCGTAAAACAAAACAGGATAACGCATATGACAGCCAACACACCTGTTACTGCCATCACCGCAATTCCCCCGTAAAAAATCAGTTCACTTGATGATAATCCAATCATATTTTCTCTTTCACCTTTCTTTTCCTTTGCGGCATTTAGCACGATTTTCTACATTTTATTATATCGTTAGACAATTGCCTTGTCAATTCTATTGAATATGTTTATATACTCAATAGAATATATCGTAGGATAAAAATTTTTGCGGATATCCGCATTTTTATTGCATTGTTTTATATGTCAAATCCCAAATTGCCGCTTGATTACGCCATCGAATATATGATAATATTCTAATGAGACTTATAATGTTTTCATAAGATATCAGGAGGATTAGCAATGTCGGATTATACATTTTTTCTCATACTCTTAATCACAAGCGCAGTCTTTGGCACAACGATGGGTGCCTATTTTTGCACAATGCAGTACCGTATCCGCGAAAACCTGCCGCTTGTGACTTCCGACTGTATCTGTCCCGCCTGCGGACACCGGCTCTTGCTTCTTCATCAAATTCCTGTCATCAGCTTTTTCCTGTTAAAAGGAAAATGCCGCTTTTGCCACACTCCAATTTCACCGCATTATCCCTTGACCGAAGCGGCTTTTCTGGTTTATTACACATTCACTTACTGCATCTTCCGCCGGTATCCGGTTATTTTTCTTTTATTGTGGTATTTCTTTATCGTGGGTCTTTTAATCCGCACAAAAAACAGCCGGCATTTACGTCGGCTGTTAAACGGTTTATGGATTGTCACAATCTATCATACCATTATCGGAGTATTGTATGCTGTCTTGTATTTAGCAGTCTATGGTTCGCTTTTTCCAAAGTGATAACTCTCATATACATACACCAGGATACAGGATACATTGTCCCGTTCCCCCCGTTCCCGCACAATTGTTACCATTTTTTTGCATAAGGATGCAGTACTCTTATCGGAACGCAGCCTAAGGCGCTCTTTCTCAATATCCGCAAAACAAAGCGTCTGAAATAATCCGTCCGTGCCCAAAATAAACAAATCCTTCGCGCGTATCATACCCTTTCCCTTATTGAGCCAAAGCACCCTGGATTTTCCGATATAATTTGCAAGATACGATTTTAGCTTTCCCTCTTTATTTTTCTGAACGACTTCATCCGTCGTAAGCTGATACATGCTGTCCTTTACCGCATAAATCCGGCTGTCGCCCACATGAAAAATAAAATATTCCCGGTTGAAAAAAAGTGTCAGCGACATAGTACACCCTATGGGACTGTTATTTCTGTCCTGATATTCACACACAAGTTCATTCAACTCATAAATCGTGCATTCCAAGTCATCCAGAATTTCTTCTATGGAAGTATTGACAAAACGTTTTTCCATATCTACATACCAGCTCTTCATTCCGTCCGTAACAAGCTCGGATGCAATCTCGCTCTGTTCAAAGCTTCCGATGCCGTCGCACACGCATGCCAATGCAAACAAACATTTCTTTTTCCGTGTTACGAAGCATACTGCCCTGTCCTGGTTTTTCTTTCTGAAATTCCCTTTATCACTGACGCAGCCTGATAATAATTTATACATAATCTCCTCTAGCAGACCCGGTATGTAATTGCATATTTTTTCGTAAACGTAATACGGTCGCCTTTATGAATCGGATATCTTCGGTTTGGCAAAAGCTCTTCACTGTTTAGATAGGTATGGTTTTTCGATTCCAAATCAATCATGAAAAAATCCTCTCCCACCTTTTCAAACCGTGCATGCCTTCTTCCAATATACGTAAGGGACATATCAAAGTTAAAATCCGCACTCATTTTTCCGGTTTTGTCATACCTGCCCACCACCACGCATACTTTGCTCATATCCAATTCAATCAGTTCAGGCACATTATCAACCGTACTGCTCTCCAGCCGCATCCGCAATGTATCCGTGCCTTCCCCTTCATCATCCTCCTCAATCTCCGTATTAAAACTGCCTGCCGCCCCCACATCATACGCCTGCGGCGCTGGCTGCGGCTGCGGATATGCATTCATGACAGGAAACAGTTCCTCTTTTTCATTGATCGATTCACTTTTGGGTTTCTTATCCCCCTCCAGCAGTTTTCCCAAAAATCCCTTCGGCTTTTTATCTTTTTCAGCCTTATTTTCCTTTTTATTTTCTTTCTTGGTTTCTTTTTTATTTTTCTTTTTGCTTCCGCTGTCATCGCCAAAAAGCTCTGCGCCAATTGCGCCTGCAAGATTGTTTTCACCATATTTTTGTCCGGAGCCAAAAGGCTGGACTGCTTCCTGCTGCACGTTCTGTTCCGGTACTGTGGGCTCCGGTTTTATTGGTTCCTGTTTCATTTGCTCCGGCGGCGTTTCCGGCGCAAATGAAACCTTTTGTGTCTGCTTCTTAAGCATACTTGCAAGTGTGCGCAGGGACGCTTCCTTTCCCATAATACACCGCATAACTGACGTAATGTATGCCGGATCATCCAAAAGATCAACTTCCATCACGAACTCAGCGAAAAATTTCAGCAAATCCTCTTCCTGTACGTTCCCATGGACAAGCGGCGTGTAGATATATTTTACTTTATAATCATTTTGGTCCACCATAATATAATTTCTGTCGAGATAAAGATTGTGGTAATCAAGGAACCAATCCGCACAGTCCATAAACGGCGCTATCATTTGACCAAGCAATTGATTAAACTCTTTTTTCCGCATATTCATGGACAGATAAGAAAGCCTTATCCCGCCGGTAAGTTCATACCGGAGCTGCACCTGATTATCAATATTGACCAGCCTCACAGGAAGGAGAAACGATGGGCAGTCATACCGGATGACCTTGATTGCTGTCTGATCCAAACCTTGCGGTTTGTTGACCGCGCAGGCTGCATAATTTTTATTTGCTACGACAATTTCACTAAACATTTATTTGCTCCTTATTTTTATTAATTACTTTTATCCATAGAATTTATGAGAAATATGAATAATACTGCAATGTCAGAATTTCACACAATCCTGCTTTTTTGACAATGGCATTGCCTTTCAAAAACGGCATTGCCATTTCATATTCCGGCTCTATTACAAATACATTTTTTTTGCTGATATAGCCCCATTTTCCCGCATAGTTTACCGCCGCGACATCACAGGACATGGAATACGCATCCTGATACTGACAGGAAATTGCCGTCTCCTGCACACCGTCCGTAAATCCCCATTTTCCGGTTTTATCCGCCACAGCCACCCAGCTTCCTTCCATTCCTTTTGCATCCGTATAACGGAATTGGTTGATTGCTTCCCCCTTTTCATTGATAATAAAATACCCTGTCGAATCCTTTACCACCGCGAATCCTGACGCAAATGCCTCCCCATGACTGTTTAATTCCACGTCATCATAAATAAATTCCGTAACCATCTCGCCGTTCCCGTCAGCCAGTCCCCATTTTCCCTGTTGTTTAACAAAACATAATCCGTTTTCACTAATCACCGCATCCTCGTAAACCGTACCTGTAATTTCCACAAAAGTATTGGTATAAATTCCCGCCTTTCCATCCTTTACCGCCGTAATCCGCGTGCCTGCATGACCTGTTACATTATCCAGCCCAAGCTTGTCTACGGCATACCAGTCTCCAATGCCGTCAATCAAAGTGTATACTCCATTATATTTTACAATGGCATATTTTCCCGAAAATGCAAGCGCCTCCTCATACTTCGCTTCCAATACCATTTTTGCCTTTGTATCAGTATACCCCCATTGTTCCCCGTTAAAATAAGGTACGTACCCGTTAGCCTGCGGCTGTTTCAGTTCCCCAATATTGGATTCCGCCGTTTTGACTGCATAGCGCAGCCGTTCATAATTCGCTTCCAAATCCGCATCTTCATAGACACCCATGCCTGCCTTATATATTCCGATTGCACTTTTGATGTCTCCGGATTCCTCACAGAATGCGGCATACTCCATGTACTCACTAAGCTCTGCCTTGTTCTGTTCCATTCGCTCCTCAATCAGATTATAATATTCTTCCATCTTTCCTGCTTCTTTGTACGTGGCAAGAATTGTCTTTTCGATTTCCTTATTCTGTTCCGTTTTATAATGATCCGCAGCCTCCTGATACTTTGGGATTGCCCGCATATAGAGCTTATCCTCCAAAAGGCTTTTTGCCTGACTTAAAATCATATTCTGATTTCGGTGCGCATCATTCATTACAACAACTGCCGCCGCAAAGAGCCAGCTTAATATCAGCAACAGTATTGTCAAAAATATTAATAGCCGTTTTTTTCTTTTTACCATCATATTCCTCCACCCTTGGTACTTTTTTAACCCATCAAATACCGGACAATCACGCCTAAATATAAAAACGGGACAAACGGTATATGTGTCTTTCGTGTCATTCTCTTGGTTGCAAGCATGAACAGAGAAAAGATTGCGCTCAAAATACAACCGTATAAAACTGCCCCGACAACATAATCTCCTGTCAGATATATCCCCATAACAATGGAAAGCTTCACGTCTCCCGCGCCCATACTTCCTTTGCTGATGATATAACAGAAACCAAAGCTTAACATGCAGAATATCAAACCCAGCACAACACCAAACATATGGCTTAGCATTGCATTCATATCATACATGCCGTACGCTCCCATGCATACAATCCAAAACATCAGCCATAACAGCAAAATGCGGTTTGGAACGATGCGTTCCCAGTAGTCAATCATACAGAAAACGGACATCCCGTACAGCATCAGGACAAGCATCAGAAACAGAAACACAGAGCCCTCCTTTGCAATGCTGACCCAAATCCGTAGAATTGACAGTTCCGATGCAATCAACATGGCAAATTCCTGCAGGGAATGAAACGGTTTCCTATAGCCGCCAAAGTGTATGACTGCCGCATAGATAACAGGAAGGAACAGCACACTAGCCGTAAGCAGGATACCCATTCCAATTCCGTTCATATCAATAACTCCTCCCATCTCCGTCCAGCCATGCGGGAACGACTGCCCTTTGCACAATATGAATGGACGGATCTTTAAATAAAAGCCGGAAGAAATAGACATCCAAATCATA
>DKYC01000010.1:6096-10216 GCA_002492295.1 Lachnospiraceae bacterium UBA7110 | reverse complement strand
TAAGAAATAGACATCCAAATCATATTCCACCACAATATCAATCATCTTATGATCAGAATCCGTAAAAATTGTACTCTTTCCGAAATCCATCCCATCCATGCCGCCCCTTACGCCAAAAGCTTTCAGATATTCATCCGCACTCTGACCGCCGCTGCTTAAAAGCGACGTGGAGGTGTTTAGATAATTTTGGGTGAGCGGCTTTGCAATCAGGGACGCCAGCCAGCTTTTTCCAGCTTCCTCAGCCTTTCCAATACCCATATAAACAATGTTCCTAATCAGTGTCTGCGGACTGCTTACAAGCTCTCTTCCGCTGTTTATCACGCCTTTAAAATCTTCCTCCGTAGCATTCTTATTTTCAAGATTTGCCCGTGCAGTTTCAATATCCTCCAGAAATGCAGTAAGCTGCACTGTTCCTGATTCAATATCACTGCCAAGCTTCCCGTCCGCATCCCTTATGCCTAATGCCTGATAAAAATAGGTATATGCAGAAAGCTCATTTGCCGTCTCATAAAGCGCCACCTGAACCTTACTGTGTACCATGAAAATATTGATAAAAGATATAATCCCCAATATCACCAAAACGAACGGCATAAGGCAGAGAACCGCCTCTACCGTCAGCATTCCGCTTTCGCTGCCTCTTTTCCTGTTCTGATTATCCATAGTCAGTACCCTCTAATCATCGTATAACCGATATATCCGTCGTCATATGCCTGTATCTGTGTTTGCGTTTCATTCCCTCCCAAAAACATATTCAGCATATAATCCGGCACCACCACCATCTCAAGCTTTGCCTTGCAGGTTGTCTTCACTGCGGTATACGCTTCCGACATTTTAAAGTCGAGCGGTGCGCTTAATGTATCTCCACTGTTTTGACTTTGATTGACGTTGAGTGTAATCAAATCCGATGTCCGGCTTGTAATTGTATCTGAACTTTTGCACACAAACAGCAATACACGCAGATAGTCCTCGTAGGACATTTTTATTTCAATCCGTTTTGTTTTTGACCCTGTTCCAGATCCGCCTCCGGAACCTGCCGGCGCTTCACCAAGTATACTTTCCAACCTGTCACGACAGGACAAATCCTCGAGTTTTGACTTAAAAAGCAGCACATCCTCCCTGTTTTTAAGCATTTTCCAGTCTTCAACCGTCTCTATCGCCGCTACTGCCGCGCGTAAAGCACCGCTGACCGCAACCTTCACGAGCGGCGCCGCTACCGCACCAATTCCCGTTGCAGCCACTGCTTCCGCCGCTGCAGTAGACACCTTTGATATGACAGAATTAACTTCTTTAATCGTATATGTGGAAATAAAATTCATTGTCATGCGCACACCACAGATTGTATTTCTTGCCGCCGCCAGATTTTTCTTTGATTTTGCATGTCCACCGTACAGATATTCCAATTCTGCGCCGCAAAGATAATTAATATCTTTAGACATCGGCGCCTTGTTCAGATTTTGTTCCTCTATTGTTTCGGTCTTTTTACTGCCGTCTTCTTCCTCTTTTACCTCAATTCCGGTCACCCTGCTCGAAAACATTCCGAAATCATATTCGGTCATTAGAAATTTATCATAAATTGCTGCTGCTGCATCTCCCGCATTTTTAAACGAAAATCCACCCTTGAAATAATCTAAAAAACTGGGCACTTCTCCCGATGCTTCACAGCCCTTCAATTCCGCCATCACATCATTGGGAATATCTCTTGCGGCTGTATCTTCTTCCTCGTCATTAATCTCGTCCACCGCATTATCCGTTTTCTCGTTTGCCGCCTTTTTTTTCTGATCTGCTTCCTTCTTGTTCTTTCCCGCATTTGTACTGCCATCATTTAATTGCTGCAGCTCCGTATAAAGCGCTCCGCCTCCTTCCGGTATTTCCCACCATTTTACTTCATTTACTGAGGCAGGACTTTTCACCCAATTTGTGCTTTCTTCAATTTCTCCGCTGATGATATCTTCTGTAACTACAACCAATTGTTCATAACTATTGTGCCCGTTGTATACCAATCCATGAAAATATGTTTTATTATCGTCATTATTTCCCTTATTATTATGAGAATCCTCATTATCGCAGATTTCAATAAACCTGCCGCTGAAATCACTGAGTGTGCGCATCTCCTTAATGTCCTCTTCAATTCCTTCCCTGACATCTTCAGAAGCTTTCGCTAACTTTTCCTCCAGCTTTTCCAATTTCTCCTTGGTTTCGGCAATCCCATCTTCAATCTTTTCGGCGGATTCCCGAAGCGCATCAATTGTTCCCGGAATTTTTTGAAACAAATCTTTGTCGAGCAGGTCAACTGCCGCTTCCGACTTCGGATCAATTTTTGACCGCATTTCTGCCTGATAAGCCCCGACATCAACATACTGCTTAGCTAAATCTTCGATATCATCAGGAACCTCTTCGTCCGCAGCCTCTAACTGTTCCTTTTGTTCCTTCGCCTCAAGGATTTCATCCTCATGCTCTAAAAAATTGAGATATTTTTTATAATCACTGCTTGAATAAATGTCATCCAGCACTTCGCCGTACTCTCCAACTTTTGTTTTTAAATCCGCTAAATAGCCCTCATAATCTTTTAAATCAACCAGCAGCCCATAGTAGATATCTATTTCCTTCAGCACTTTCTCACTGCCATCCCCGACCTCTTTCACAGCAGCTACTGCCTCGTTGTCATTCTGCATGTTTTTAAATCCGTCTATCATGTCAAACACGCCGGTTTCATCTAAAACCTGTTCAACCACACGAAACTCCATATAGTCAGCCACCTGTGTCATCAGCACATTTGCATTGGAAAAGGAAGATGTCCCTATCGGTTCATACGAAAAGGAAACATCTGCTTCACGAAAAAACATGGAGCCTGACAGTCCGCGTTCATCCCCATTTGGATTAAAAGAATATCCGATATATTTCGCATATTCCTCCAACGCTTTCATCGCCTCTTCATCCTGTGTAACGGCAAAAAGTCCGTAAAGCTCCTTTAACACATTGTCATACTCACTTAAAATTACATCTCCATAAGAGTCCGACGCATACGCAATCTGTGTTGCGAAAAGTTTCAGACGCGACACATCCACCATAATTCCGGTTATCACCACCACCGGTACCATAATCAGCACGGCAAACACCGTAATAACGCCATGCCTGCCGTTTCCTAATTTTTTTAACATATGTAAATAAATCCTTTCTTTTTCCGAAAGTAATTTCCTTATTTTCAAATTCCAATTCGTTGATGCAACGCTCTAATTAAACAGACAATCTCGCATTTTGTTATATACTTCGCCGACTTTGGAAGCGAACTTCCCTGCAATTTCTCCGGCTTTTGTGTCCTCAAGAACGTCAATCGCGTAATCTGTATTTCGAATCAACTCGTCATGGTCTACGACTGCTACCCTCACCGCAGCAGACAAATCCACGTCACCGCTGATTCCGATAATGGAAAAATCAATCGGGAACTCCAATATCTGCTCGGCTGACACCTGTATTTCCTTAAATAAAATATAGTTGGAATAATCAATCTTTAGTTTAAGATTCTCTTTGTACAATAAATTTTTTGCTATGGAATAGAAATACTTTTCAAATTCTGACTGACTTAACTTCTTTTTGCCAACAAAATATTTCGCATATGGGTTCAATGGCTGTTCCGCCTTATAGCTGTTTCCCTGCGCAATAACGCTGTCCTCCCCGGTTGTATATGTGACAACATCGTTCTGCGAAACATAATTGTCCGTAAGCGTGTTTTTAAAATATACAACCGAAGTTTCCAGCGCGGATTGAAGCAGTGCCTTTTGGCAGATAAAAATGGAGGTATACAGGAGAAATATGACGCATAAGATTGCTATTGGCAAAATAATAGTGGCTTCTACTACTACATCACCCTGTTCATTTTTATCCTTGTATTTCATCTTTAAACCTCCATAATTATCTTATATAAATGAGAATTAAGTATAATTCTAAGTCATTTATGAATTAAAATCACCCTCATATTTTATTTTTCCTGCTCCGTTCTCGCCAGTAATTTTACCCCACAACTCTTTCATAAACGTCTGAAGAGAAGACCAAAATGCAGCGATAAGCAAAACAACAACAAGAACTAAAATAACGGTTGCTACCACATTAGAAACGCCATGCT
>DKYC01000010.1:1284-5808 GCA_002492295.1 Lachnospiraceae bacterium UBA7110 | reverse complement strand
CATTAGAAACGCCATGCTCCTCTGCAAAAAATTCTTTGATTTTTTCCTTGCATTTCCACATATAAACCTGCGCACCGACAGCCATATTGTCCAATACGTTCATTTCCCACACACTCCTTTGCATAATTTTTATATTAAACCTATATGCCTATATTGAAGCCCGACATAACAGGTATAATAATCACCACAAGTATCCCAACAAACATAATCATGGTCGGAATAAACAGCTTTGTCTGCACCTTATCCGCCATGCGTCTTGCCGAATGTTTCTTCTCCAGCCAACATTCATCATTCAGGGTTTTCAAATCCCCGGCTAAATTCGCGTTACCGGAACTAAAACTTTTCGAAACAATCGTTACAAATTTATCAATGTATTTATTACTGCACCTGCCCTGCAGACGGGTAAGCGCTCCTTCCAAAGATACCGACTGACTACTCTCTTTTACGACCGTGGCAAGCTCCTGATAAATCAGTCCATCGCCGCTTACCGATGCCTGCTCAATCGCCCTGCTGATATTCATTCCCGACAATACCAACAGCACTAACTTTGAGATTACATTCGGAAATTCCCTGTCGATCTCCTCCTTCCGGTTTGCCGCCTTATGCGTGAGCGCGTCAAGCGGGAGATACCCAACCACTGCCATTGCCGCCAGCACAACCATTCCCGCTGCAAGCGATATTCCTGTTTCCTTTCCCGTCAGCCGCATCAGTAAAAACACAAAGCATCCAAGCATTGCTCCCACATACAGAAACGAAACCACTGACGAAAGAATATAATATGCATAAATCATGCAGTTTTTCTTCCCGTTTGTTTCCTGTCCGCGCTCAAGCTCCATATATCCGGACTGCTCACAGCTTGTCATCAGTCCCCTCAGCATATCGCTTTCCGCGTCCAATCCCGCCAACGCGCAGAAACGATACCCGACCAACGGCAATAAATCCAAGATGCCGATTGCTTTTCCTGACAGATAAGCCTCCTCCTTTTTTGCATAAGCCTCAATCTGTTTCTGGTCTTCTTTCTTCTTCTTTTCCAGTTTTTTCTCACTGTAAATATGGTATTTTTCATTGCGCCGGATATAATCCCTGCATTTTTCCAGCAAATCAATTTTAGCAAACCGGTTCTGCCATGCCTTTGCAATCACAATCTCGACAATCAGTTCCTGCCTGCTTCCTCCCATGCAAATCAGAAAATAAAGCGCCAATACCGTTAAAATAACTGCAACCGCTATCACTGCCATTTCCCGTCCCCCTATACTTCTATGTCTACGGCTTTCGTCGCCAATACATACGATATGCCCAGCGCCACGACACCAATCGTAGCCGCCGCCCGTCCGGGCATGGTTGTAAACAGCGAATCCAAAAAACCGCTTCCCATCGTGGACATTGCAAGCACAATAATAATCGGCATTACAAGCATGGTGTACGCTTCCGATTTTGCAGACGAAATCACGGTCTCCACTTCCTGCGTAATCTCAAGCTTATCCCGGATAATATCGTGTGTCTGACGGATAATGTAGCTAAAATCACTGCTCTTTCCGTCTATCGTCTCATAAATGGTCGCAAAGCTCTTGATGTCATCCACCTCGCTGCGCTCGCCAAGCTCCTTAAAACCGTCCTTCATCGGAATACCCGCCTGCTCATAGTCGCTGATAATCATTGCGATTTCTTTCACAATGTCTGTTTTTTCGTTGAACATCATTTTCAGTTCCCTAAGCGAATCCTTTATCGCGTTCTCCATCGAACGCCCGCTTCCGCCGCTGATGGAAATCGTAATAATTTCAAGAAAATCCTTAAACTGCACACGCAGCCTGTTCTGACGTTTTTTTACTACGGACTTTGCATAAAACTTCTCCTGAAAGATTGCAATGACTGCCCCGCCTGCCACGGAAACGAAAAGATTATGATAGTAAATATAAAGGATGACGCTGATAATTGCCGTAAACAACAGATACGCGAACAAATGCTGCAGCTTTGTCATATTGCATTCATAGTATTTAATCCTTATTTTCTCCATCTTTTTCCTCCAAAAAATCGTAGATACCCGAAAGCACAAATTTATCCTGACGCAAAATCGGATTTTCGGTTCGTTTCAGCCTTCCTGAAACTTTCTTAAGCGTCGTATTCTCATCCTCTTCAAATTTGTAAATCGGATTCAAAATTACCCTGCCGTCGCGGTATTCCACAACTTCACAGACCTGCATCACCTTTCTTGAAAAATCCCGAAGTCTGGAAAGATGCACAATATAATCCACTGCCGAAGCAATCTGCATTCGTATTGCCTCAAGCGGCAAATCCGCGCTGCCTATTAAAACCATTGTCTCCAAACGGCTGATCATACCTTCCGGTGAGTTGGCATGTCCGGTCGAGAGACTTCCGTCATGTCCGGTATTCATCGCCTGAAGCATGTCAAGCGCTTCTTCCCCACGCACTTCCCCAACCACAATCCGGTCAGGACGCATTCGCAGGGAAGCCTTAATTAAATCCCGTATGGTAATCTCATTTGCCTCTTTGGAATTTGCCTTTTTTGTCTCCATCCGCACCAGATTCGGAATATTTTTAATCTGAAGTTCCGCCGAGTCCTCAATTGTTATCACGCGCTCCCACGGCTGGATATAATTTGACAGCGCGTTTAAAAAGGTCGTCTTTCCGCTGCCTGTTCCGCCGCAAACAAATACGTTATGTCTTGAACGGACGACCTTCTCCAAAAACTGCGCCACCTCTGTTGTAATGGAACCATACTGCAATAGTTTTTCTATCGTCATCGGATTTTTGGAAAACCGTCTGATTGTGACGGTCGCCCCGCTTAACGCTACTGGTGGAAAAACAACATGCACACGCGAACCATCCTCAAGTCTCGCATCCACAATCGGATTGCTCGCATCAACGGTTCTGTCCATAGCGCTTACAAATTTTTGTACAATCCTGATCAGTTCATCGTTGTCCTGAAAATGCTCGTCCATCCGCATCAGCTTACCGGATTTTTCAACAAAAATTGTATCGTATCCGTTAATCATGACCTCCGTAATATCCGGATCCATAATAATTTTCCCTAAAATTCCGAGACCTTCCACTGACTCGTTAATGGTATATTTGAGTACGCCTTTTTCCTTAAAACTCAAGCCCTGATAATACCGATAGACTTCAATATCGTTTGCCTGTGCCCATTGCTCACGTTCATGAAGTTTCTCATTAATCAGTTCCTCAAACTCCTCCGCGCTGTACTCCCTTATTCTGCTTGCTTCCTGAACAGCCTGCTTTAAGACTGCCACTTCCTGCATAAACAAATTTTTTCCCATTGCCGCAATTGTGCCTTTCTATTTATCCTTTCTTATAAAAGCGTATTGATTGAAATACCGTTTTCCTGTTCGATGTAACTTAAAAGGTCATGATTTAAAATATTCCCGTAATTATGCACAACGCCAATCATTGGAAGCTGCGGAAGTTCATATCCCTTTTTGTTCTGCTCCGCGAAATTTTTCACAACGCACATACGCTCTTTTTGCTCATTTACCCACACCTGCGTGTCAAATAGTTTTATTTTTTCATCCGCGTTTTCCCCGTTTCTTTGCACTAAAACAATTTTATCCACAGATTCCAGTACTGTTTTTGTAATTTCATCAAGACAACTTCCCGTATCAATAATCAAATAATCGCATACGTCACACTGCCTGATTTTACTAATGACATTTTCAATTTCCGTATAACTTACATCCTCATAATCCACAAGCCTGCGAAAACCCTCTATGTATAAAATCCCTATCTCATTTTCTTTCAAAATCCCCTTCAATGTCAGCTGAAAATTACTGGTTCCGTTTAGGGTCTCAATCAACCGCGTAATTCCCTCTTCCTGTACCGGAAAATATAACGATGCACTGCTAAACTGCTCTGCCGACAAAAAAAATACTCTCTTATTCATTGCATGCAGTTTTTGTGCGATTGCCAATGCAATTGTCGTCTTCCCGCTTCCGCCGACTGGGGAATAAACCGCAATCGTTTTTGCGCTTCCCTGCAGAAATTCCATCCCATTGTCATCCGCATACTCCGCATAACATTTTAGCAACTCTTTATAAATATTGCTGATTCTTTGATACTTTTGTATCACAGGCATCTGCGGATACCGTTTTCTGTTCTTCGTTTCATCATCACAGAGTCCAATCGGCATTACGCCAGCCGGAAAACTAATCTGACTTTCAGACACATCCGGATGAAACAGCACAATCTGGAAGGAATTTTGCCCCATTGCCTGTTCAAGTGTATCTTTTTTCGTAAAAATCGACACGGAAAGCTCATCATACTGTTGCAAAACACCTGATAAACGTTCCAGATAATTCATATCACTGTCCAATATTGCTATTTTTATATTCATTTCTTCCTCCGTATTTACTGTTTCTGTTCTGTTTATGCATTTTTCCCTAAAATTTTATGTTTTTATTATATTATTCTATTTTCTTCCTGTCAACTCTATAGAGTATATTATCATATCCTATTGAATATATTTTATTAAAGAGATGTTGCTATACTTAT
>DKYC01000010.1:475-998 GCA_002492295.1 Lachnospiraceae bacterium UBA7110 | reverse complement strand
GATGTTGCTATACTTATTTATAGGCAATACTTACAAGAAGCGGGAGGTGAATGTATGGATTCAGATAAAGAATACAATTTAATGGTTGGACTACGGATACGTGATGTCAGGGAATCCCAACACCTTACACGGGAAAAATTCAGTGAGAAATGTGATATTTCCGCAAGCTTTTTGGCGGATATTGAGCGCGGGAAAAAAAGCCTTACAGTCAGAACCTTATATAAAATATGCAATGCCTGCAATGTTTCCGCCGATTATATTATCTTCGGACACAAATCCGGATTCGACCGGGATATTGTGATTGAAATCCTAAACTCCTACAGCGACGAACAGCTTGAACATATTTCCAATATATTATATGAAATACAGCAGCTGTCGCCTTAAAATAAAATGCGCACAAAAAAGGATGTCCCAAAAGCCATTCCGCTTTTAGGGCATCCTCTTATTTTGCAGCTTTCTCCCTATCAATGACTGCAATATTTACTGAAAATACCTCACTCCAGCCTCAAAAATCTTCAAATCC
>DKYC01000010.1:0-164 GCA_002492295.1 Lachnospiraceae bacterium UBA7110 | reverse complement strand
CCAGCCTCAAAAATCTTCAAATCCTGCTCACCGTAAATATTTATCGCCACCGCATCGCCGCGCCGCTCCACATGCGCCATCTTTCCGAGGCATCTTCCATCAGGAGAAGTAATGCCCTCAATCGCCGCATACGAACCGTTGACATTCCACTCCTCGTCCATCGA
>DKYC01000138.1:798-5401 GCA_002492295.1 Lachnospiraceae bacterium UBA7110 | reverse complement strand
CAAAAAGGTGCGTACTTGTTTTTGTATGCGTTACTGCCTATACTATTATCAAGCAATGCAAATTGCAAGTCAAATACCCCGCCGCAAGCAACGGGGCATCAAGCTTGAAACGCCCCAAGGGGTGGGGTATTTGACACTCGCGGGAATAAAGAAAAATAAAGAAAGAGGTGATTTACAATGGCAAATTTCACAAAAACAACTGTCGGAAAAGAGAGCAGAACGGAACTGCACGAAAAGCTCTCGCTAACCGGCGCAGAAATCAGTGTAAACGAGCTCCCTGCAGGTGCAAATGTCCCATTTGTTCATTCCCACAAGCAGAATGAGGAAATCTACGGGATCCTTTCCGGCAAAGGCAAGGCGGTAATCGATGGAGAAGAAATCCCCCTTACCACGGGTGATTGGCTGAAAATTTTACCGGCAGCGAAACGTCAGTTTTTTGCTGCCAGCGATTCCGGGATTACATATGTCTGCATTCAGGTAAAAGAAAACTCTCTTGAAAACTTTACCGTAACCGATGCTGTAATGCATTAATCCCAGTTGCTCGTTTATATAAAGACACCCTTTGGCGAATACTTCCACGGAAGAAACCACATCTACTTAAGTGTTAAAAGCTATATACCTATGCGCAAAAAATGTGCCGCATTTCCGCGGCACATTTTTATATAAAAACATATATTTTATTTACTTCGACACTGCCTTTGCAGCCTCAAACGCCGCATACTGGTCCTCGCAGTTTTGGCGGTCTACTGCCAGTACCTGCTCATAACCAAGGCCTTCAACTGTTGTCTTCATTTCGTCAAACAGGCTGTTAAACTCCGCCTCATCCTGTGCAAAAACCATTTTCCATGAATACTCGACAATAATCTGCTTGCACTGCTCCTTAATCGTTGTGATATCCGTAGACGCCTCCGGCACCGCATAATTTGTTCCCGGAAGAACAAGCATCTTATTCTCCTTTGACAGCAAGTCAATCGTATTCAACGCACCGCCGTAATGCTGCGACCAGTCCTTCGACAATTCCGTAGCCGTCTTATCGGCATAGTCTTCCCACTTCAAATAATTATAGCAAACACCCGTGTCAGGATCATTTTCCACAAGTCCCACGCTCTTATAATTCAGCCAGCTCTGACCGTCTATCCAGGAACCGCCGCCCCACTCGTCCGTGATGTTCAAATCCTTCTTGTTGTCCACAAATGCCTCCACGCCAAACTCCGTAAAGACAGGCTTTCCATCCTGGAGCTCCCATGTGAGTCCCTCGGGACCACAGGCATAGTTTTGAATAATCCCCTGTATTCTGACACCCTCCGGCGAATACAGCCAATCAATAAATTCCGCAACACGTTCAGGCTGTTTTGTCTTACTGCCGACCATAATGCCAAGCGCCATTTTGCCGTACGGCATACATCCGTACTCCAAACATTGCATATCGTCAATTACTGCCGTTGCAAATCCCTTGCCCTCAGAAGTATGTTCCACCGTATTGTACTGTCCGGAGCCAAGCCACGGCCACAGAGAATACAAAATCTTTCCGTTTTTATACTTTGTCTGCACCGTGCCAAATTCCTGCGTCGTTGACTCGGGGTCTACCAGCCCTCTCTGATTTGCGTCAAAGAAAAATTTTAAGGATTTTACATAAATGCCGTCGTCCTCGATAACGCTCTGAATATCCGTCCCGTCCACCTTTGCCATACAAAATCCAATCTGCTGATATCCGTATAGTCCCTTGATGCCGTCCGTATTCTGCATCACCTCGCCGTCCCAGTCTTTAAACAGGGAAAGTGCGTAAATGTCATCGCTGCCTTCCGTTTCCCGCGCGGATGCCTGCATTTTTTCCAACGTATTCAGCAAATCATCTGTATTCCGCATCTGCGGATACCCTACCGCCCCATATACGTCCCAACGAAGGGACGGCGCTACCGTCGGCTCCAGCGCGTCACAGGGAGTTGTCGCGGAAAGTTCGGAAACCTCGCTTGGAACTGCCCAAATGCCGTCCACTTCCGCCAGCTTGCTTGCCTCCTCGATTGCCGTCATATACCTTGACAGGTTCGGACAATTATCCAAATACGGCGTCATATCCAGCACCAGCTCCGCCGCCACTAAATCCTTTAAACGGTTTCCGTCAAGCTGCGTAATGATAATGTCGCCCAAATCGCCGTTTGCGGAACGCGTCTGAAACAGTGTATCTCCGCCGCCCGCAACGTTCGGCGCGATAATGTTAAGCTCAATATTGAATTTATCCTTAACATATTTTCCAAACCAGCCTGGCTGTGTTCCTTGAAAATTCGCCTGACTGTCAAAAACATCCAACACCAGTACATCATCGCCGCCATCACCCGATGACGCACTGCCGCCCGTCGCGGAGCTTCCTTTGCCGCAGCCTGTCAAAACCGTTGTCACCATCGCCGCACTCAGCAAAACTGCCGCAGCCTTTTTCATGATTCTTCTTTTCATCTTTATAACCATGCTCCTTTCCTCTAATTAACCTTTCACCGCACCAATCATAATACCCTTCACAAAATACTTCTGGAACATCGGGTAAATAAACAGAATCGGCAGTACCACAATTACCGAAATCGTCATTCTGATAGATGTCGGTGTCTGCTGCTGCGCCAGGCTTGCTGCCGCCTGCGCCGAACCGCTTGACTTTACAAGCGTTGCAAGCGAGTTTGCCTGATTAAGATAAGTATACAACAAATATTGCAGCGAATATAGCTTTTGATTTGTGATATAAAGCAGCGTATCCTGAAAAGAGTTCCACTGCCCCACTGCCGACCAAATTGCAACCGTTGCCAAAATCGGCTTGCTTGTCGGAAGCACAATTTTGAAAAACCGTGTCAAAACGCCCGCACCGTCAATTTCCGCCGCCTCCATGAGCGAGGGCGGTATCGACTCGACAAACGTCTTTACCATAATAATGTTAAACGGCTGCACCACCGCAGGCAGAATGTACACCCAAAACGTATTTGTCAAATGCAAAATGCGCATTGTCATAAACATCGGTATCATACCTGCGTTAAAGTACATTGTAATAATCATAAAACGATACCAGAATTTTCTATGCCACATCTTTTTTTGTGCAAACATATAGCCCAAAAACGCGGACGCCATCACCGTACACGCCGTACCGATAACCGTTCTTCCAACAGAAACAAGCACCGCAAGCGGCAGACCGCTCAGCTTCAAAACCTCGGTGTAATTTTTTAAGTGCAGTCCCTTTGGCAAAAAATTCACAAGTCCCGCCGCGCTCAAATCGTTTGCACTAAGCGAATTGATGATAATGTAGTAAAACGGATAGGCGCAAATCAGCGTCAGCAATCCGAATATTGTGTAATTGCAGATTAAAAATATGTAGTCCGATTTACTCTTTTTGATTGTCATAAAAATCCTCCTTTCTTGTCACTGCCTGCGAATTTGGGCGCAAGCACAAATTTGCCGTGTGAAAAATTTATTTTTCACACTAGCCTCCTTTCTCAACATAAAGCACTTATAAAATACTTTCGCCCCTCGTTTTCTTTGAAACAAAATTGACAACTGTCAGCAGCACGATACTGACGCAGCTTTTCATCATGCCGATTGCCGTTGCAAGCGAAAGGCTTTTTCCTGTCATACCGATATTGTAGGTATACAAATCCAATATCTGAATGCTCTGCTTGTTAAATGAATTTTGGAATACGAAATACTGGTCCATTCCGTTGTTCAGAAAGTTCGCAATCGACAGCATCAGCATAACGAAATAGGTTGGCATAATCAACGGTATTGTGATATTTTTAATCCGCTGCCACCGTCCCGCGCCGTCCAACGACGCTGCCTCATACAGCTCCTGGTCAATCCCTGCAATGCCTGCAAGGTACATAATCGCGCCCCAGCCAAGTCCTTTCCATGTGCTCCACAAAATCATTTGCAGCCATACATGGTCTGCGCTGTCCAAAATCCGCAGCGGCTCTGTGATAACCCCAAGCCGTATGAGCACGGAGCTCAGCATTCCCGACGGTGCAAACAGACAGAACGCAATCGAATAAACCAGCGTCCAACTGATGAAGTTCGGCAGTGTTGTCAAGGTCTGCACCACATTTTTAAACGGCTTACATTTAATTTCGTTTAAAAATACCGCAAACAGCACCGGGAAAAATGAGGTCAAAATTCCTAAAAAGCTCATTGCAAACGTGTTTTTGAGCACTGTCAAAAGCTGTTTTACCTGCGTCGGATTACTAAACAGGGTTTTAAACCATTTCAATCCCACAAAGTCACACTGCGACAGCTTCAGCGGCGCTTTATAATCATAAAACGCGTAAATCCATCCGTATAACGGGAAATAGGCAAACAAAAAACATAAAATCAAAAACGGTACAATCAGCAAAAACAATGTAAAGCTTTCGGTGCTTTTCTTTTTCAGATGTTGTTTTGTCATACAACGTTCTCCTTTCTGTTTTGCTTTTTTATTTGTTGATAAAATCGTACCATTGATTGTTTTCCCAAACCACCCCGCATTTTCGCGTAGATTTCATAGGCGGATTTTATTTTTTGGGGAGATGTAGGATTTTTGGGGGATAGGGTGTAGAATTTTTTAGGGAATGGATATCAAAAAAGACGCATGGTTTACAAT
>DKYC01000138.1:0-504 GCA_002492295.1 Lachnospiraceae bacterium UBA7110 | reverse complement strand
TGTTCCATGCGCCTTTGCGCTGTTATTTTAATATTAAATTGTTTCCTGATTATGCCAACTGCATAATCTCACTCTGTAAATTCTTAACTAAATCAAGCGATAGCTCTGTGTAATCTGCTATATCCTCCAATGACATTTTACCTGCCTTAATCATGCGAATAGCTGTCTTTTTTGCTTTGTCTTGTTCAGCTTCATAACGCTCACTTTTGATATAAGACCTTATAACTTCTTCCTCATCAAACAAACTCATCATAATTGACACAACCTCCTTTTCCCTGTCAAGCAAATATTCCCTTAGTACATTATTATCTTTACAGATACGAATTGTTTCAGTAACAGTTTTTCTTGTTCTGCCGTAAAGCTTCATCTGTTCATTATACACTTTACAGAAAATAATATACTGATTGATTATGCTGTCCGTATCACTTTCGCAAATAACTTTAACCTTTACATCAATAGCAGCATCAACTCCGTCAAAATATTCCTTTGATAAGGATATTGTAT
>DKYC01000007.1 GCA_002492295.1 Lachnospiraceae bacterium UBA7110 | reverse complement strand
ATATAATGAATTTACATAATATTTTGAAAATAACTAAAGTATTGTGAAAAATACAACCGATATATAGATTGTAAAAAAAATGATAGTGTTTTTTATAAAAAAAGCGTTAAACCCCTTTGAAAATTGGATAAATTAGGTTATAATGGCTTAGTTGGCAATTCATTATGGATAATGGCTATACTATAGTGAATGGCTTAAGCAGCTATTCAGACCGGGCTTTTACATTTGCTGCAAAATCCGTGGGAAAATGCAGAGGAAGCAAGGTTCGGAATAGTTACTGACTAAGATGATTAGATTATCCTGTTAATCTGTAGGATAAATTTTGAATAGAGTACCTGTATTTACCAATTTTGATTTAGAAAGAAAGGGGCAGCAGCCATGCAATACACAGATATTGGAATTGACTTAGGAACCGCTAGTATATTAGTTTACATCAGAGGAAAGGGCGTCGTTTTAAAAGAGCCGTCCGTAGTAGCCTTTGACCGTGACACGGATAAAATAAAAGCCATCGGAGAGGATGCACGTCTGATGCTGGGAAGGACGCCCGGCAATATTGTAGCCGTAAGACCTTTGAGACAGGGGGTTATTTCCGATTATAAGGTGACGGAGCAGATGATGAAGCATTTTATCCAAAAGGCGCTTGGCAGAAAGACCTTCCGCAAGCCGATTATTGCGGTGTGCGTGCCGAGCGGCGTTACGGAGGTGGAGAAGAAGGCGGTTGAGGACGCGACTTATCAGGCAGGTGCAAGGGATGTCAAGATTATCGAGGAGCCGATTGCAGCAGCAATCGGAGCGGGAATTGATATCTCAAAGCCTTGCGGAAACATGATTGTCGATATTGGCGGCGGTACTTCGGATATTGCAGTCATTTCCCTGGGCGGGACAGTAGTCAGTGCGTCGATTAAGATTGCAGGCGACGATTTTGACGAAGCGATTGTGCGCTATATGAGGAAAAAACACAATCTGTTAATCGGTGAACGAACAGCAGAAGATATCAAAATAAAAATCGGATCAGCATTTAAGAGGGCAGAAGTAGATTATATGGACGTCAGGGGTCGAAATCTTGTGACGGGGCTTCCGAAAACCATCCGTGTTTCTTCGGAGGAGACGGAGGAGGCGCTTCGTGAGACAACGGCGCAGATTATCGATACCATCCACAGCGTACTGGAAAAGACGCCGCCCGAGCTTGCGGCGGATATTGCGGACCGCGGGATTGTGCTTACGGGAGGCGGAAGCTTGCTGCGGGGTCTGGAGGATTTAATTGAGTCGCGTACGGGTATTAATACGATGACCGCGGAGGATCCTATGACGGCAGTTGCCATCGGTACGGGTAAGTATGTGGAGTTTTTGGCAGGCGCCAGGGACGAGATTTAATCCTGCAGATTGAGGTACACACTCTAGGCTGACACGGTTTTGGGATTCGGTTAGGAGGAGAATATGCTTAGAGGTCTGTACACAGCCTATACGGGGATGCTGAACGAGCAGTATAGGATGGATATTATGTCAAACAACCTTGCAAACGCAGACACGACGGGATTTAAGAAGGAAGGTTCGACAAGTCAGGCGTATGACGAGGTGATGGCGGTTAAGATTAAGGATTTATCGGAAAATCCGAATGTGCCTAAGCGCCTGGGGAATATGAGCCTCGGTGTAAAAATCGGAGAGACGTTTACGGATTTCTCGCAGGGTTCGTTGAGAATTACGGAAAATCCGTATGATCTTGCGATTGGCGGAGATGGGTTTTTTAATATTGAGTTTACGAGTAAGACGGGGGAGACCTCGACAAAATATACAAGGGATGGTGGATTTACGCTCACGAAGGACGGCTGGCTGGTGACAAAGGACGGTGACTATGTTCTCGGTGAGAATGGAAGAATACAGCTTTCCACCACTGCGGCTGAGACTGTGATTGACCGTATGGGAAACATTTATCAGGACGGCAATCTTGTCGCAAGCTTAAGAATTACGGAATTTGAAGATACCAATTATCTGACACATTATGGTGAGACGATGTGGGACGCAAAGGAAGGCGCGGTATCGCATGACGCGGAGGACGCCAGCATTTATCAGGGGTATTTGGAAATGTCGAATGCGAATGTCGTGAAGGAAATGGTAAACATGATTACGATTTCCAGGCAGTATGAGGCAAACCAAAAGATGATTACAACCTTTGACGATACCTTAGAGCAATCCATGCAGTTAATTAAACTATAATCACGGGAGGTTAAGATAATATGGTAAGATCATTGTGGACAGGTGCAACCGGAATGATTGCACAGCAGTTAAATGTAGATAATATTTCCAATAATCTCGCGAATGTCAATACGACAGGTTATAAGTCGGAGGTTATGGAGTTTAAATCACTTTTATATCAGACGATTCAGACAAGAAGTACTACGGCGAATATGGAGCAGAAGCCGATTGGCGCGGAGGTGGGACTCGGTGTCAGAAATTCGGCAATTACGTCGATTTTTACACAGGGAAGTCTTTTGGAGACGCCCGGTGAGGCGAATTTTGCAATTGCAGGCAAGGGATTTTTTGCGGTACAGGGAGCAGACGGCGAGTCTGTTTATTATACAAGAAACGGTAACATGGAATTTGCAATCGGTTCGGAAGGGTTGATTTTAACGACTTCGGACGGTCTTCCGGTGCTTGACGTTGAGGGTGAGCCGATTGTGATTGAGGACGAGGATGTCGTGGTGAGTAAAATTGCTGTTTCAAAAGACGGTACACTGATGTATCCGGACGATGATAATGTGCTGCAGAGCATGGATATGCAAATCGGCTTATGGCAGTTTAATAACCCCGGCGGTCTGAGCAAGGAGGGTGACAGCCTTTTCTCTGAGACGGACGCGAGCGGCGAGGCGCTAAATGAGAATGAGGATGATAATTTGCCAAAGAGTAAAATCATACAGGGCTATCTTGAGGGTTCGAATGTGCAGATTGCAGACGAGATGGTAAACTTAATTGTGGCGCAGAGAGCGTATGAGATGAACTCAAAGGTTATTACAACCTCGGACGAAATGCTGCAGCAGGCAAATCAGCTGAAGCGGTAAGCGTGAAACAAAAATGCGTCTAAACAGGAACGGAGGATTTTTATGGATATTGGCGGAGTAGGTTCTGTGTATGCGGACTATATGGCGGGTCAGGCATCGTCAGGAAAAGCCGATGCACTTCAGAATAAACTGGAAAACAAAACTGCTTCCACGGCGACGGAAGAGGAACTGATGGATGCGTGCAAGGAATTTGAATCCTATTTTATGGAACAGGTATTCAATTCCATGATAAAGACAACAAAAGTATTTTCAGATGATGAAGAGAACGGATACGCATCAAAAATGGTAGATTATTTTAAGGACTTTGCTGTTCAGGAATTGTGCGATCAGGTGACGTCAGGAAACGGTATTGGAATTGCGAACACGCTTTATGAACAGATGAAACGCAACTATGGCATTGGCGCAAATATAATTTCCGCGGAGGATGTATAGTTAAATGAAAGAACACAGCCGAACCCGATTACGGGCTCGGCTTTTGTGCGTAATATACAGAAGCATAAATATATTACGGGAAAACAAGGAGGACGCGCATGGATACACTAAAAGGCTTTGTAGAACATATTATCTATAAAAACCCGCAAAACGGCTATGGTGTGATTAATTTGGCGGCAGGGGAGATGGAAATTACCTGTACAGGGATTTTTACAAACCTTGACGAGGGAGAGTGTATTGAAGCCGAGGGAGCCTTTGTGGAGCATGCGGTCTATGGCAGGCAGTTTAAGGCAGAGACGTTCCGCGTCGTGCCGCCCGAGGACGCGGTTGCGGTGGAGCGTTATCTTGGTTCCGGTGCGATAAAAGGAGTCGGTGCGGCGCTTGCAGCGCGGATTGTGAGGCGTTTTGGGGACGATACCTTCCGGATTATTGAGGAGGAGCCGCACCGGCTCGCAGAGATTAAGGGAATCAGTGAGAAAAAGGCGAGGGAAATCGCGGAGCAGGTGGAAGAGAAAAAGGATATGCGGGAGGCAATGATTTTTCTCCAGAAATACGGTATTACAAATACGCTTGCCATTAAAATATATAAGCAGTACGGAATGGGATTATATAAGGTGATGCAGGAAAACCCCTACCGGCTTGCGGAGGATGTATCGGGAATCGGGTTTCGTATTGCGGATGACATTGCCGCAAAAATCGGGATTCATATGGATTCGGATTACCGTATTCGAAGCGGGATGCTGTATACGCTTTTGCAGGCAGGGGCGGAGGGGCATGTGTATCTGCCCAAAGAGCTTCTTTTGGAGAAGGCGGCGCAGATGCTTGGCCTGACACAGGAACAGATTGCGCCGCAGCTGGAAAATCTTGCGATAGACAGAAAAGTCGTGATAAAGGAAAAAGACGATGTGCTTTGCGTTTACAGCAACAGTGCATATTATGCGGAATTGAACTGCGCACGGATGCTGTTTGAGCTGCAGAGGGCATTTGGCGACGGGACAGGCGAGAGTGCTGACAGGCTGACAAAAGCAGAACAGAACAGGCTTTTTGACCGGCTAAGGAAGTTAGAGGAAACAAACCACATGGAGCTTGACGTGCTGCAGAGAAAGGCGGTCATCAATGCGGTGGAAAACGGTATCTTTATTCTGTCGGGCGGTCCCGGAACGGGAAAGACGACGACCATCAACATGATTATCCGTTATTTTGAGGAAGAGGGACTTGACATTTTTTTGGCGGCGCCTACGGGACGTGCGGCAAAGCGTATGACGGAGGCAACCGGATTCGAAGCAAAGACAATACATCGTCTTTTGGAATTGAACGGGTCGGTGTCGGAAGATGCCATGTCGAATGTCGACAGGGGGGGTTCTGCCGTGCACTTTGAAAAAAACGAGCTGAATCCTTTGGAGGCGGATGTCGTGATTATTGATGAGATGTCGATGGTGGACATTCATCTTTTCCAGTCGCTGTTAAAGGCAATTGCGCCTGGGACAAGACTGGTTATGGTTGGGGACAGAAACCAGCTGCCGTCGGTGGGACCGGGGCAGGTGCTTAAGGATTTGATGGAGAGTGGAAAGATTGCGTCGGTCGTGCTGTCCAAGATTTTCCGACAGGCGGGAGAGAGCGATATTGTCGTCAACGCCCACCGGATAAATGAAGGGAAGGAAATACCGCTTGACAACAAGAGCATGGATTTTTTCTTTTTGGAGCGCGATAATGTCAATGTGATTTATAAGCATATGATTCTGCTGATTACTGAAAAACTGCCAAGGTATGTGAAATCGGGCATGTTTGACATCCAGGTTCTTACGCCGATGCGCAAAGGGGCTTTGGGCGTGGAGACCCTGAATGGTATTTTGCAGCAGTATTTAAATCCGCCGGCGCCCGAAAAACTTGAACTTCTCCATGGTGACAGGGTATTCCGGCTTGGCGACAAGGTGATGCAGGTGAAAAACAATTACCAGCTTGAATGGGAGATTGTCAGCAAATACGGAATTGCGATTGACAGCGGGCAGGGCGTATTTAACGGAGATGTGGGCATTATAAAAGAGATAAACGAAACGGCAAAAACCGTGGTGGTAGAGTATGATGACTTGCGGCAGGTGACATATCCGATGACCGGTCTGGACGAGCTGGAGCTTGCCTATGCGATTACGATACATAAATCGCAGGGAAGCGAGTATCCCGCCGTGATTATGCCGTTGCTTACGGGACCGAAGATGCTTTTCAACAGGAATCTTTTGTATACGGGCGTTACAAGGGCAAAGAGTTGTGTGACAATCCTTGGAAGCCGCGAGACCGTAAAGCAGATGATTGCAAATGAGAATGAACAGAAACGATATACAGGATTAAAGGATAGAATATGCGAGATGTTTTTATTGGACGGGGATTGACGAAAATTGCCGATTTGCTGTTTCCGCGCAGATGTCCTGTCTGTGACGGGATTGTGCCGGTGGGGGAAGGAAAGGCGTGCAGGGGGTGCCGCAGGAAAATCCGCTATGTTTTGGAGCCGCGGTGCTTAAAATGCGGCAGGCAGCTAGTGGATGAAACGAAGGTTTTTTGTACTGCATGCGTGCAGACACCGCATATATTTGACAGAGGAATTGCGCTGTATGATTACCAGAGCATGAAAAGGAGTATCTACCGCTTTAAATATAAGAAGCGCTGCGAGTATGCGGCATTTTACGCGGAGGAGCTTTACGAGCGGCTTGGAAACGAAATTCTGCGTATGGAGGCGGATGCGATTATTCCTGTGCCTCTGCATAAATCCAAGTTAAAAAGCCGCGGTTATAACCAGGCGGAACTGATTGCATCGCATTTATCAGGGCTGACGGGAATCCCGGTGGAAAAAAATTTGGTGGAAAGGGTTAGGAAAACGGTGCCCCAGAAGCAATTAGATGCACATGGAAGACAAAATAATTTGAAAAAGGCTTTTAATAT
>DKYC01000172.1:22628-26279 GCA_002492295.1 Lachnospiraceae bacterium UBA7110 | reverse complement strand
TTTATATTTTAAATATCCACCTATTGTATTACTGATTATTCCCTGCTTTAAATATACCGCAATATTGCCGGCTAACTCCTCCCGGCTTTGCCCTGTTAACTTTTTCATGGCATTTTTTATAGAGCTGTAAATAGTTTCCGCCACAAAATACTCATAAATCGAACGATGGACAAAATATAATTCTTCTGTTTCAACGCCTTCACAATGTTTTAATTTAAAGAAATTACCAATTAAAAAATCTAGTCCTGCCCCCTTATCTTCTCCTTTCTCCTGAATAATGTTTTTACATATTTTTTGATATTCTCTCCGCGGAATACATGCCTTATCCGCTTCATTTTCAAACATCCATATAGCAATTTCTCTTGATATCTGATGTATGCATTTTTTCACATCACCAATTCTGTGTTTGTCGGCAAAATTTTTATTGTTTATACATCTATCATAAATTCCACCTTTTAAAGAAAAAATTTTGTCATATACATCCACAATGGACTCTTCCTTTTCAATAGAAATATTTAATGCCAAAACCATATACAGGATTAGTGGAATACCCAGTATTTCCTTATTCTTACATAACTTTTCCATAGTGCTTTCCGATACACTGTTCTTTTTTTTCTCGCCATAGATATTGCAAAAACTCTTTATTTGATTCTCATTCCAAGGTCTTAAAGTAATATATTTACATTTAAGAATTACAAATTCCGGAACATAGTTTTCCCTACATGTAATTATTAATGAAAATTTATCTATTGTTTTATCATATATCCAGTCGTCATATAAACTGTCTAATATGTCTCTTCTCCTGTCAGGTTCTACACTTATCTCGTCAAATCCATCAAGAATCAGTATTTTCCCATTTAAATCGTTATGATTTAATTCCAAATCTTCTAATATTCTGTCAGATATTCTTCCATTTTTCCAATCTGTATTTCCAAGATCAGAAGCAAATCTATACACTAAAATATCATCCATTCTTTCATTAAAATTGGCAGTAATCCATGTAATCAGTGTGCTTTTTCCAATCCCCGGCTGTCCTAAAATCAAAAGCATCCCATTTTCATTATTTTTCATAATATATTTGGAAAGCAAACTGTCTAAATTATCGGATTCATTTTCATTATGTCCATATTTAAAGTGTGGTAAATGCCTATCTATATATACGTCGCTCAACTTAACATTTACACCTGCATTTTCGTCCCATTCATCAAAATTATTAAGGAACATATTTTGGTTCCATTTATCAGCATATTCCCGTGTTCTACACTTTACCGGTTCTCTTTTTGGGATGTTATTTTTTTCATCATACTCTCTGCTTACTATTTCAGTCAAATTATCTAATTTTTCATTCAGATTCTGAAACTCTTCCTGACTGATTTTAATACCCTCCTGCTGCAAATCCATAATAACTTGTTTATATAAATCATCATCCCGGCGTATTCCCTCATAAAATTTTTCAAGAAAACCCTCACATCTTTGATTACTAATGTCTGTACCCAATACATTCAACCCACATCTGACAGATTCTAACGTATTACCATGACTTTTAAACTCATTAAATATTTTTTCCATTGCATCATATAAATCATCTGAATCTTTATATCTATTATTGGTGACAGTATTTAGCGTCTTTTCAATGATACGGCATATTTTTACAGATATATTCGAATCGGGTCTATCATTTAATGCACTTTTAATTTTAAACCATGAATAATCCTTACCATCATTAATTACTTTCGAAATACATCCGCTAAAAAACGCTTCCGTTAAAAATAACATAACATTTTATCCCCTTTGTAATTGATAATTATAATCAATCTGCTCTTTTATTCCGACTCCAGCAGTATTAAAGGCAATCAATCGTAACTCATCCTGCGAAGCCGGAATGTGTGAACGGAAGTCTTTAAATCCTGTGCATGGTTTTGCAGTTCTTCCGCTGACGCCGCCGATTCCTGCGATGTTGCGGCATTTGTCTGTACCACGTCTGATATTTGGCGCATTCCGTCCGTCACCTGTTCTAAGGATTGTGCCTGCTGCATTGCGGATTCCGCAATCCGCTCAATCATTTCCGTTGACTGCTGTCCGCCGGCAATTACCTGCATCAGTGCATCCATTGTATCAACTGACAGCGCAGCGCCGCTCTTCACCTGCTGAATTGACTTTTCAATCAGTTCGGCAATGTTTTTCGCAGATTCCGTACTTTTGTTTGCCAGACTCTGCACCTCATCCGCCACAACCGCAAAGCCTTTTCCTGCAGCACCCGCGCGTGCTGCTTCCACTGACGCATTTAATGCAAGAATGTTTGTTTGAAAAGAGATATCTTCAATCGTTTTTGTAATGCCGCCAATCTGACGGGAAGATTCCGAGATTTGGTCTATCGCCGCTCTTAAGGCTTGCATTTTCTCATTGCATGTTTTTAAATATACCATTGCGTTCATCGATGACTTATGGGCATTGTCTGCATCAGCGGAAGTGCTGTTAACGCCCCTCGATATTTCCTGAATACTTGCCGACAGCTCCTCAACGGCAGCAGCCTGCTGCACCGTACCGCTCGAGAGACGTTGCGCACCGGCTGACAGTTTATCCGACTCCTCCGCCACCAGGTCAGATGTTATGTTAATCTTAGAAAGCGCGCTGTTTAAGGAATCCAATATCTGCCCCATCGCACGCTGGATTGGCAGAAACTCTCCGCGATAATCCTCACCGATTGTCAGGTTCATATTTCCCTGCGCCATCTGCGTCAAGGTTTCATCAATATTGCTTATGTACTTTTTCAGCTCGCGTTTTGTCTCATGAATGGAATCCACAAGCCTTCCAATCTCTGAGGTATCAGGGCTTAGATGAAATGCTGCGGAAAGATTCCCTTTTGAAATCTCCAGCATCTGATCCTTCACAATTCTTACAGGACGCAAAACCTTCCTGCGGATATACAGCATATTACTTAACTGCATTAACGCAACCACGGCAAACACAATAATCATTTCTATTCTGATTAAATTTGCCCGTTGCAGCAGATTATCTACCTTTGCCAATGTCCGTGTATTTAAATCGTCCAAAAACTGCTCCTTCAAGGCATTAATCTGTACAATCGCATTACTGTATTCTTCGCCATACACATAGTCAAGCGCTGTTGACCGCTTTCCGCTGCGCACATTTTTCATCGCCTCTTCCTCCAGCGGAACCAGCTGATTCGAAAGCGCATACATGTCATCAATCATTTTTTGCTCCTCCGGCGTGATTCCGATTTCCTGCATGGCGGCAACACCCTTGTCACGGTTTTTCAGGTTCTCAATTTCATTCCAATAATTATTATAATGCTCCTGACTTGCCGTCGCTGCAAACGCCCGCACTTCATTCGTCAGATAAGCCGAGCCGTTCATAAAACGATTCGCATTATAGGTCAGGTCAAACCGCTCCTCATTCGCTTCATTCAGTTCATTATTCACCCTCCCGTAAGAAAACAGGGAAAATACTAAAAATATTAACGATATTATGGAAACACCGTTTAAAATCAAAGTAAATAACGACTGACTCATTGCTTTTTTCATATAATCTCCTCCATATTGTTTCCCTTATGAAATACTGAAGACACACTGTTTTCCATAAGGGAATTTTGTACAGTTATTTATAGTGTACATGAAATAACTGTTCTTT
>DKYC01000172.1:13795-22342 GCA_002492295.1 Lachnospiraceae bacterium UBA7110 | reverse complement strand
TGTACATGAAATAACTGTTCTTTTCAATGAAATTCCGGAAATAGTCTGAAAATGCATCAATGCCGGCTGCCTTCCGATTGGCTTTAATGCACTGATGCACAATCCATGCAGAGTCAACATACCCCGAAAAAACGACATTAATTTAATTCCCTGATGAAAGTGCGCGGTGTCATATGATACTTTTTCCTGAATGCCCTGTGGAAATAGGAAAGATTATGAAATCCTACCGACAGTGATACCTCCAAAATGGACAAATTTCCCTGTTCAAACAGCTCCACTGATTTTTCCAGCCGCAGGTTATTGATATATTCCACGCAGGTCATGCTCATATGCCTTTTGAAAAAACGCATGAAATGGTAATCACTGAAATAACACAATTTTGCCAACTCGGAAACGGTAATCGGCTCTGCATAATGCATCTCGATATAATCAAGCACTTGTTTGAGCTTGTCGGAAGAAACTTTGGTGTCGGCAGACGTGTTTTCCCCCCGATACTGCAGCAACAGAAAAACCGCCTGTAAAAACAAGGCTTTCAGCGCAAGCTCATATCCGACTACCGCCTCATTATATATGGAAGTAATCTGACCAAAAATTTTCCTTAAGGAAACGTAAGCAGGATGCTTTGGCGTAATCAGGCAGGGTACGGTAAATTCCTGATTCATCAGCGGGGTAAGATAGCGCGTGGAGCAGATGTCCGTAGAATTCCCACCCAAAAAATTCATGTGGAAAACATACGTTTCCGTGCAGACATTCTCACATGTGCTTCGGGAAATCGAGTGAAGCACCAACGGAGGGACAAATAAAAGATCCCCCTCATGCACTTCATAATCCGCCAAATCAATTTGATAGGCACAGTCCCCTTCCGTAATCAGCGTCAGCTCTGCCTCCTCATGCCAATGGAGCGTGACTGCCGGAAACTCCTCACAAAAACGGGTAATATATTTCTGTACGGGAAACGAAGCTTCTCCATGCTTCGTGTTTTCCTTTTGCTCCAAAACAAGCGATTGCAGTTTTTTCATTGCAAGCCTCCATTCCATCCATTTTTTAATAACAGCAGATACCGCAGTATTGTGTCATAATATGAAATAATATTGCAAGAAAATATCAAAATTTCCTTTTATAATAGCAGTATAATACATCAAACAAAATATCTCAATGAATGATACAATAACGGGAGGTTAAAATAATGAACATGGAAAGAAAATGGTGGCATGACAAAACAGCGTATCAGATTTATCCAAAGAGCTTTTTGGATACAAACGGGGACGGAATTGGGGATTTGCGGGGAATCATCTCAAAATTGGATTATTTAGAGGAGCTGGGCATTGACATTATCTGGCTGTCTCCTGTCTACAAATCGCCTTTTGTCGATCAGGGATATGACATTGCCGATTATTATGCAATCGCAGAAGAATTCGGAACAATGGAAGACTTCGACGAGCTGCTTGCGGAAACCAAAAAGCGGGGAATGTATCTGGTCATGGATCTGGTTATCAATCACTGCTCCGACAAACATGAATGGTTCCAAAAGGCACTGGCAGACCCTGACGGTGAATACGCCGACTATTTCTATTTCCGCAAAGGGAAAAACGGTAATCCGCCCAGTAACTGCCGCTCTTATTTTGGCGGAAACTGCTGGGAGCCGGTTCCGGGTACGGACAAATACTATTTTCATATGTTTGCAAAAGAACAGCCGGACTTGAACTGGGAAAATCCAAAGCTTTTAAACGAGCTCTACACCATGATTAACTGGTGGCTTGACAAAGGCGTGGCAGGCTTTCGGATTGACGCCATTGTCAATATCGGAAAAAACACAGCGTTCCCTTCCTACAAACCGGACGGACCGGACGGACTGGCAGGCTGTTGGCGAATGATTGACAGCATGGAACGACTTGGAAACCTCCTGCAGGAATTAAAGAAAAACACCTTTGATAAATACAACGCCTTTACGGTCGGCGAGGTTTTTTCCATTGAGGAAGACGCATTAGCGCAGTTTATCGGCGAGAATGGACATTTTTCGACCATCTTTGATTTCAGCGCGCACTGCTTAAGCGACGGGGAACACGGCTGGTACGACGCACCGCCGATGGAATTTGACCGTTGGAAAAAAACCATCATAAACGCCCAGCTTGAAGCGCAAAAATGCGGCTTTAAGGCAAATATCATAGAAAACCACGACGAACCAAGGGGCGTATCCCGTTTTCTTCCAGACTATGCCCAAACGGCTGCGGGCGTAAAAATGCTCGGCACCGTCAACATCCTTTTGCGCGGTATTCCGTTTCTCTATCAGGGACAGGAAATCGGCATGACAAACGCCGTATGGAACAGCATTGAAGAATACGACGACATCAGCACAAAAGACCAGTACCAAATCGCACGCACGGCAGGGCTTTCCGATGCCGAGGCATTAGAGGTATGCGGCAAAATGAGCCGTGATAACGCAAGAACACCTGTCCAGTGGAGCGACACGGAAAATGCGGGATTCACCACAGGCACGCCTTGGATGAAGGTCAATTCCAACTATCCCGAAATCAATGTGGCAAAGCAGGAGCAGGACGAAAACTCCGTACTGCATTACTACCGCAGACTGATTGCCCTGCGCAAGTCCGACGCATATCGGGAGGTATTCACATATGGCAGCTTTATTCCCGCGTATGAACATGTGCCAAATGTAATGGCTTACTATCGTGCGGACGGGGAAAACAGGGTGTTAGTTGTCGCAAACTTTGGGAACGGGGCGGCGGAAATCACTTTGGAATATGACGTGAAAGCAGTTCTTTTAACCAACCGGGCACAGCTGCCTGCACAAACAGCATGGCACGCAAAGGAAACGCTCACACTTGATTCCTGTGATGTAATGGTATTAGAGTGTGTATAAGATGTCTTATGCATGAAACAGGGGCAGTACCATCCTATATGGTATGCCCCTGTCTTTTTTATTTTATGTTTTCCCCGTTATGACTTCGAATCCGCAAGCCGCATAGTAAGCGAAATGCGCTTCTTTGCCATATCCACATCCAGCACCTTCACATCCACAATATCGCCGACGCTCACCGCCTCAAGCGGGTGCCTGATATATTTCTCGGTAATCTGTGAAATATGCACAAGTCCGTCCTGATGAACGCCAATATCCACAAACACACCGAAATCAATGACGTTTCTGACAGTTCCCTTTAAAATCATGCCGGGTTTTAAATCCTTCATATCCAAAACATCGCTCCGCAAAATCGGTTTCGGCATATCTTCACGCGGGTCTCTTGCGGGCTTCTCAAGCTCCTTTAAAATATCGGTCAGTGTAATTTCACCGATACCAAGCTCCTGTGCCATCTTCGCCTTATCCTTCACGCGCTTTTCAAGACTTCCCTCAGCTGCTGACGCAGACGGCATGGGTTCATTGGTGACACTTGTGTCATTTTTTGAATCATTGCCCGTACTAGATTCCATCTGTCCGATTGCTGCTGCAAGCGCTTTTCCCATTGCAGTGTTCGTGTTGCGGATAACAATGGACTGCTTTTTATTGTGGTTGTTTTTATTTTTATCCTGCTTCGCGGGTTTGGTCTTCCCCGGTTTTGCAAGCGCCGCCTTCTTTTGGATTTCCTTCAAATCCTCCATCGACACGCCAAGCCTGTCCAAAAGCTGCATTGCCGCCGCGTAAGACTCCGGATGGACGCTTGTCGCGTCAAGCGGATTGTCGCCGTCCGTAATCCGCATAAAGCCCGCACACTGCTCATACGCCTTCGGACCAAGCTTCGCCACCTTCAAAAGCTGTTTGCGATTGGTAAAACGCCCGTTTGTCTCACGGTAATCCACAATGTTTTTTGCAATTGTCCTGTTAATGCCTGATATATATTCCAACAGCGACGCGGATGCCGTGTTCAGATCCACCCCTACTTTATTTACGGAATCCTCCACCACGCCATTTAACGCCTCGCTTAACTTCTTTTGGTTCATGTCATGCTGATACTGCCCCACACCAATGGACTTCGGGTCGATCTTTACCAGCTCGGCAAGCGGATCCTGCAGGCGCCTTGCAATCGATGCGGCGCTTCGCTGACCGACGTCAAAGTTTGGAAACTCCTCTGTCGCAAGCTTACTCGCCGAATAAACCGACGCCCCCGCTTCATTTACAATCACATACTGTACAGGGGTATCAAGTTCCTTGATCAGTTCCACAATCACCTGCTCCGACTCCCTTGACGCCGTTCCGTTTCCAACGGAGATAAGGCTGACATTGTACTTACTGATAAGTTTTTTCAGCTCCTTCTTTGCCTCCTCCACCTTGTTTTGGGGAGCGGTCGGATAAATCACCTTTGTATCAAGTACCTTGCCCGTCGCATCCACAACGGCAAGCTTACAGCCTGTCCGAAACGCAGGATCCCAGCCTAAAACAACCTTGCCCGCGATTGGCGGCTGCATTAAAAGCTGCTCCAAATTCTTTCCGAATACGGAGATTGCACCGTCCTCCGCCTTTTCCGTCAGCTCATTGCGGATGTCGCGCTCAATTGCGGGTGCAATCAGGCGCTCATAGCTGTCCTTAACCGTCTCCTGCAATGCGGGTGTCGTGTTTTCGTTGTCGGCAGTGATGACCTTTGTTTCAAGGAACCGGATAATACGCTCCACGGGCGCTTCAACCTTTACCGTAAGGACTTTCTCGTTCTCGCCGCGGTTAATCGCCAATACCCTGTGACCTGCCACCTTGCTTACGGGTTCTTCAAAATCATAGTACATTTCGTACACGCTCTGTGCCTTTTCGTCCTTTGCCTGACTAACCAGCTTTCCTTCCTCAAAAGTCGTTTCTCGAATATATGTACGAAACTCGGCATTGTCCGAAATCTGCTCCGCGATAATGTCCATTGCACCCTGCAATGCCTCTTTAACATTCTTGACGTCCTTCTCTTCGTTTACATAAGGTTCCGCCTCCGCAATCAGGGAGTCCTGCGTCTCCTGTGCAAGGATAATCTGCGCCAGTCCTTCCAGTCCCCGTTCCTTTGCCACGCTTGCCCTTGTCTTTCGCTTCGGGCGGTACGGGAGATACAAATCGTCCACCGCCACCATTGTCTCCGCCGCAAGGATTTTTTCCCGCAGCTCGTCAGTCAGTTTGCCCTGTTCCTCTATGCTTCCAAGCACCTGTTCCTTTTTCTCCTCAAGATTCCTAAGATAACCCAGCCGCTCATTTAAATTTCTTAACACCTCGTCGTTCAAAGAACCCGTGACCTCTTTGCGGTATCTTGAGATAAAGGGAATGGTGTTTCCCTCGTCAATCAGCTTCACCGCCGCCTCTGCCTGCCACTTTTCGATGCCTAATTCGTCTTTTAGTTTTAAAATAATATCCATTGCTCTATTCCTTTTCCGGTATTTATTGTCACGGACAATGCCGCCCCTTTATTATATGCTAAAACAAGGCTCTGTTCAAGAAGCAAAACTTTTATTTTGATTTCATTGTTTTATTCCGTGTAACGTGGTAGAATGTACTACAATGCACGGCACAGGCAATCCGTGCATAAGAAAATGGAGGTCTTATTATGGAACAGTCACACTATAAAAGCAACGCGGAGCTGAAATATCTCGCACGGGCGCAAATGAGCGGGCACTTTGGCCTGTTAATCGGAACCATGCTGATTCCCTTTCTCATTTCCTTTTTCTGCTCCGGTTTTTTATTATCCCAAAATTATCTTGTCAACTTTGTGATAGGCATTGTCCTGCAGACGCTGCTTTCCGTCCTTCAGGTGGGTGCAACCCTGATTTATTTAAAAACGGCATGCAATATGCCCGCACAGATTGGCGATCTGATTGACGGTTTCCGCAACAATCTGCCCGTTGCCCTAAAAGTCGGTCTCCTGTTTACGCTGATCAGCTCCGTCTGCATGATTCCCTGCGACATTATGAGCATAAACGTGTTAAACTCACCGGCTCTTGCCGTCCCCGAAATTACGGAGACAACCACGCTCAATGAAATGATGGAATTTTACGGCGTATTCTACAGTGTCATGGGCACGTATTACCTGCTTAATCTTGCCTGCGTCCTTGTATCGTTTTTATTGCAGCTTGTGTTTGTACCCGCCTATTATCTCATGCTCGACTTCCCCGAGTGGGGCGCGATGAAACTGCTGAAAAAAAGTATTGAGGTCATGCATGGTAATAAACTGCGCTATGTGCTCCTGCAGATCAGCTTTCTGCCTCTGATACTTTTGAGCATTTTTACATGCGGTCTGACAATGATTTGGGTCGTACCCTACATGCAAATGACAAACACGAATTTTTATCTTGACATCATGGCAGCGAAAAACAGGAACATGAACAACAGTTCTTATTAATAATTTTAGCGTAATAAAGAAGGAGAAACACAATTATGAAAACACGAATTGGAATTTTAGGTTATGGAAATCTGGGACGCGGCGTGGAATGCGCCGTACGCCAAAACGATGACATGGAGCTTGCCGCCGTGTTTACGAGGCGTAATCCTGCCGACGTTTCCATTCTGACAAAAAGCGCGGCCGTATGCAGCGTCGATGATGCCGCAGACTGGAAGGACAGGATAGACGTTATGATTTTATGTGGCGGAAGCGCGACCGATTTACCAAAACAGACGCCCGAGTATGTCAGGTATTTTAACGTAATTGACAGCTTTGACACCCATGCACGCATTCCGGAACACTTTGCAAATGTGGATGCCGCCGCAAAGGCAAACAACCATATCGGCATTATCTCGGTCGGCTGGGATCCCGGTATGTTCTCCCTAAACCGCCTGTACGCAAACGCGATTTTACCGGACGGCAGGGATTATACGTTTTGGGGCAAAGGTGTCAGTCAGGGACATTCCGACGCACTGCGCCGCATAGACGGCGTCAAAAACGCCAAGCAGTACACCATTCCGGTTGACAGCGCGCTCGAAGCAGTCCGCGCAGGCAAAAATCCGGAGCTTTCAACACGTGAAAAACATACACGGGAATGCTTTGTCGTTTTGGAGGATGGTGCCGACGCGGCAAAAATCGAGCAGGAAATCAAAACAATGCCGAATTACTTTGCAGATTATGACACAACCGTTCATTTTATCAGTGAGGAAGAGCTGCTTGCAAAGCACAGCGGAATCCCACACGGCGGATTTGTGCTTCGAAGCGGCGTGACAGGGTGGAATAACGAGCATAAACATTTAATCGAATACCGTTTAAAGCTGGACTCCAACCCCGAATTTACCTCAAGCGTCCTGATTGCATATGCAAGGGCGGCACACCGTCTTGCAGCAGAAGGGCAGAGCGGATGCAAAACCGTATTTGATATCGCGCCCGCTTATCTTAGTGCCAAAAGCGGCGAGGAGCTCCGGGCTTCGATGCTTTAATCCTTAGTTAAAATATGAAAAGCCGGACACTTATAAAGATGTTGAAATCCATAAGTGTCCGGCTTTTTTACTGCCTGTCATTATAATCAAAATTCGCAAAAAATACGTCTACCCGTCCGTGTCTTTTCACCAATGCCTACTCCTTCTGTGCGGCACCGCTGCTTCTCCATTTCAAAAACGCGTTAATAAATCCGTCCAAACCGCCGTCCATAACAGCGTCCACATTTCCGGTCTCATAGTTGGTTCTATGATCCTTTACCATTGTATAAGGCTGCATGACATACGAACGAATCTGATTGCCCCAGCCGATGTCCTTTACCTCGCCTCTGATATCGGAAAGCTTTTCGGCATTTGCCTCCTGCTTGAGCAAAAAAAGCTTTGCCTTGAGCATCTGCATTGCCTTGTCCTTATTCTGAAACTGTGAACGCTCATTTTGGCACTGAACAACAGTTCCCGTCGGAATATGCGTAATACGGATTGCCGAAGACGTTTTGTTAATATGCTGACCGCCCGCACCGCTGCTTCGATACGTATCGATACGTAAATCGTCCTCATTAATCTCAACATCCAAGTCTTCCTCAATATCCGGCATTACGTCAAGCGATACAAAGGAAGTCTGCCGTTTTCCCTGGGCGTTAAACGGAGAAATCCGCACAAGCCTGTGCACGCCCTTTTCCGACTTCAAATATCCGTAAGCATTTTCCCCGTTTACCTGAAATGTAATCGACTTAATGCCCGCCTCGTCACCGTCGAGAAAATCAAGCACATCAATCGAAAAGCCCTTGCGTTCCGCCCACCGCGTATACATGCGGTAAAGCATTCCCGCCCAATCACAGCTCTCCGTCCCGCCTGCGCCTGCATTCAATTTCAATATCGCATTGCACTTGTCGTACTCCTCCGATAAAAGCGTGCTTATCCGCAGCATCTCAAAAGTCTCGATAAAACGGTCAAGTTCCTCCCTGATTTCCGGTATCATTTCGGCATCCTGCGCCTCATATCCCATCTCAATCAGCGTTTCAATATCCTCATACTGCGTCCTTAATCCGTTACACTCGTCAACCGTGTCCTTAAGCTGTTTTAATTCCTTCATCAACCTGTTGGAACGGTCGGGATCGTCCCAAAAATTGGGCGCCTCCATCTCGCGCTCCAACTCCTCTATGCGTTTTTCCTTGCCTGCAAGGTCAAAGTGAATCCCTCACTTCCGCTAATGG
>DKYC01000172.1:487-13523 GCA_002492295.1 Lachnospiraceae bacterium UBA7110 | reverse complement strand
CTTCCGCTAATGGACTTTCGTAGGCCTGTAACTCCTGTTTCATTTGGTCGAGTTCTACCATTGCGTTCACCACCTTTTTCAACTTTGTTTTATGCTTTCCTTCCGCAGCACATCTTATACTTCTTGCCGCTTCCGCACGGGCACGGATCATTCGGGTAAATCCTTGCCTCTTTCTTAACAGGTCCCTTTTGCAGCGTATCGTCCTTGTTGGTTCCCGTAACCTTGGCAACCTCCTCACGCTCTACCTTCTGCTCTACCTTCACATGCAGCAGCAGGCGCACCGTATCCTGCTTCATGCTCGCAATCATCGCGTCAAACATATCATAACCGCTCATTTTATACTCCACAAGCGGGTTCTTCTGTCCGTATGCCTGTAAACCGACACCCTGACGAAGCTGATCCATATCGTCAAGATGGTCCATCCATTTGCGGTCAATGACTTTCAGTAAAATCACACGCTCAATCTCACGGATATTTTCCGGCTCGGGAAATTCCGCTTCCTTGCTCTCATAAAGCTTAACCGCCTCTTCCTTCAACTGATGCTTCACGCCGTTTTTCGTTTTCTTGGTAATCCGGTCAAGCACGACGGGCTGCAGTGGGATAATCGGAAGCAAAAGCGTGTTCAATTCCTTCAAGTCCCATTCCTCCGGCTCCAAATCTTCATTGATTGCCGTATCAACCGAGCTTTCCACGATATCCGTAATCATTTTATAGATAAAGTCACGCATGCTTTCGCCATTTAAGACACGGCGGCGCTCCTCGTAGATAATCTCCCTCTGCTCATTCATCACCTGATCATATTCCAGCAGGTTCTTTCTGATACCGAAGTTATTGCTTTCAATCTTTTTCTGCGCATTCTCAATCGCACTCGTAAGCATTTTGTGCTCAATTTCCTGCCCCTCGGGAATGCCGAGCGCATTAAACATATTAATCAGCCGCTCCGAACCGAACAGACGCATCAAATCGTCTTCCAGTGAAATATAAAACCGTGACATACCGGGGTCACCCTGACGTCCGGAACGTCCGCGGAGCTGATTGTCAATACGCCTTGACTCATGCCGCTCCGTACCGATAATCATCAGTCCGCCCGCGGCACGCGCCTCCTCGTCAAGCTTAATATCCGTACCACGCCCTGCCATGTTGGTCGCAATCGTAACGGCACCATGCTGTCCGGCATCCGCCACGATTTCCGCCTCAAGCTCATGGAATTTTGCGTTCAGGACTTTATGCTGAATGCCGCGCCGTGTCAACAGCTTACTCAGCTCCTCACTGGCGTCAATCGTAATCGTACCCACAAGCACCGGCTGTCCCGTTGCATGCGCCGCCTCCACCGCGTCCACGATCGCGTGCAGTTTTTCCTTTCTTGTTTTATATACACTGTCCTGACGGTCAATTCGCGCAACCGGACGGTTTGTCGGGACCGCCACAACGTCCATTCCATAAATGTCGCGGAACTCATGTTCTTCCGTCAGCGCCGTACCTGTCATGCCGCACTTCTTGTCAAATTTATTGAAAAAATTCTGAAACGTGATTGTCGCAAGCGTCTTGCTCTCCCGCTTTACTTTCACATGCTCCTTCGCCTCAATTGCCTGATGCAGCCCGTCGGAGTAACGCCGTCCCGGCATGATACGTCCCGTAAACTCATCGACGATAAGCACCTGGTCGTCCTTCACAACATAATCCTGATCGCGGAACATCAGATTATGCGCCCGCAAAGCAAGAATAATATTATGCTGGATTTCAAGATTCTCAGGATCGGCAAGGTTTTCAATTTGGAAGAATTTCTCAACCTTGTCCACACCTGCAGCCGTCAGGTTTACGACCTTATCCTTTTCATTTACAATAAAGTCTCCCGTTTCCTCCTGCTCTACGCCCATGACAAAATCCATCTTTGTCATTTCGGGGACATCCTCGCCGCGCTTCATCTGCCTTGCCAAAATATCGCAGACCTCATAAAGCTTTGTGGACTTGCTGCTCTGTCCGGAGATAATGAGCGGTGTCCTCGCCTCATCGATTAAAACAGAGTCCACCTCGTCGATGATTGCATAGTGCAAATCCCGCAAAACAAGCTGTTCTTTATAAATAACCATATTGTCACGCAGATAGTCAAAACCAAGCTCGTTGTTTGTGACATAGGTAATATCGCAGCCGTACGCCTCGCGCCGTTCCTCCGGCTTCATGTCGTTTAAGACCACGCCGACCTTTAATCCCAAAAATTCATGTACCTGTCCCATCCACTCGGCATCTCGCTTTGCAAGATAGTCGTTTACCGTGACAACATGAACACCTTTTCCCTCCAGCGCATTCAGATACGCAGGAAGAAGCGCAGTCTGCGTCTTACCTTCACCGGTTCTCATTTCGGCAATACGCCCCTGATGAAGAATAATGCCGCCAATCAACTGTACTCTGTAATGTTCCTGGTTAAGCACGCGCTTTGCGCCCTCGCGCACGACCGCATACGCCTCCGGCAGGATTTCGTCAAGGCTTGTCCCCTCCGAAACACGCTTTTTAAACTCCGCGGTTTTTGCCCGCAGCTCGTCGTCCGTAAGCCTTCCCATCTCCTCACGATAGCTCTCGATTTTTTTTACAATCGGCTCAATCCGCTTCAGCTCACGGTCACTGTGCGTACCAAATACTTTTTCTATAATACTCATGTCTGCTCCAATCATTCCTAATCCTATATTCCTACGGTGTACACTTACACACACTATTATGTATTGTAACAGATTCAAAATATAAATTCAATGAATTTTCGATTAACAAAGCGTAAACAAGCGCACATGCGCAAAAAAAGAGCGGCAGCAGCTCCGCTCTTTTTCTTCTTTTATCCACCAAATCCATCAGTTTGATATCATTTTCATATGCCAAAACCGTTTGCCGTCATTCCACTTCCGATTTCTTCCCCAACGCCGAGATAATATCCTCTCTCATATCAATCACCGCCTGCCTTGAAGCATCCGCAAAATGTTCCGCGCCAAACTTCTGATATTTTTCATTCTGATAAGCTGCGATAATGCCCCGTGAAGAATTGACAATCGCGCCCAATCCATGTTTGTCAAAGAAATGTACCAAATCCTTCCCGGACGCGCCCTGTGCGCCATAACCCGGCACAAGGATAAACGAATGCGGCATCAGTTTGCGCAGGACCTTCCCCTGCTCCGGATAAGTCGCGCCCACAACCGCCCCGACATAGCTGTAGCCTTCCGTTCCCATTATCTGTCCGCCCCACGCCGCCACTTTCTCACCGACATGTTCATAAAGCGGCCTGCCGTCAATCAGCCTGTCCTGAAACTCACCGCTGCTCGGATTGGAAGTCTTAACCAAAAGAAACAGCCCTTTCTTCTCCTCCCTGCACACGTCGATAAACGGCTGCACGCCGTCCGTGCCAAAATACGGATTGACCGTCACAAAATCTTCATCAAATCCCGCATACATATTCGTCCCGACCTGCACCTTGCCCAAATGCGCCGCCGCATACGCCGCGGAAGTAGAACCGATATCGCCTCGCTTAATATCCCCAATGACAATCAGCCCTTTTTCCTTACAGTAATTGACGGTCTTTTGAAACGCCGTAAGTCCCGGAATACCGAACTGCTCATACATCGCAATCTGCGGCTTCACTGCCGGAAGCAAGTCGTAAATATGGTCAATAATTTCCTTATTATAAAGCCAAACCGCTTCCGCCGCTCCCTCAAGCGTCTCGCCCTTTGCCTCAAACGCCGTCTTTTGGATATGCTCCGGTATAAACTTCATCATCGGATCAAGACCTACGACAATCGGCGCCCCCGTACTAACAATCATTTTTATCAACTGGTCTATCATTGTCTTTTCCTCTATTTTCTTTTAATATCAAATATTATTTATATTGAACCCTGTATCCGCGTCTGCAGGAACTCCGCATAACGCCTGATATTTGACGCATTTACATACTTCTGCTGTGACTGTCCTGACACAATGACCAGCGTCGGTGCCTGCATAACGCCATACTGCGCCGCAAGATCGTAATTATCCTCCGCATCAATCACTGTATAATCCACGTCCTTCAAATACTCTTTTGCAAGCCTGCAATTCGGGCAGGTCTTTGTCGTGAACAGCATGGTCTTACTCCGCTCCCCGCGCTTGCCGGCGCTTTTGCCGCCCGTTCGCTCCACAGCTGCAGTCTCACGCACGGCTGCCTTTTTCCCCGCAGCCTGCGAAGTAACAGCTCCCTTCGCCGCCTTCTCATGCGCCGCATACACCATACTGCCCATCTTATATTCCGTACGGTTTTCATACTCCTGAAGCTTGCCGTCGTTCCAGTTCTGCACCGGACGGTAATACCCTGTAATACGGCTGTAAACCTCCGTAACGCTTCCGCACTTCGGACAGCGTTTCTGCTCTCCGCTCAGATAACCGTGCTCCCGGCAAATCGAGTAAGTCGGGGACATCGTGTAATATGGGAGCTTATAGTTCTCTGCAATTGTCCTGACAAGCTCCGCTGCCGCTTTCCAGTCAGGCAGCTTTTCGCCTAAAAAGGCATGGAAAACAGTTCCTGACGTATAAAGCGTCTGCAACTCATCCTGCACGTCAAGCGCGTCAAAAATATCCGTCGTATAGTCTACCGGAAGATGTGAGGAATTGGTATAATACGGCGTATCCCCAGCATGTCCCGCCGTGATAATATCCGCATACTGCTCCTTATCATGCTTCGCAAGCCGATAAGTCGTGCTCTCCGCAGGCGTCGCCTCGAGGTTGTACAAATCCCCATAAAGCTCCTGATAATCAGAAAGCCGCTCCCGCATATGGTTTAAGACCTCTTTCGTGAAGTCCTGCGTTTCCTTATGCGATAAATCCTTCCTAAGCCACTTGGCGTTGAGTCCCGCTTCGTTCATGCCAATCAGCCCGATTGTCGAAAAATGATTGTCAAAGCTGCCAAGATACCGCTTCGTATATGGATAAAGTCCCTCATCCAAAAGCTTTGAAATCACGCTTCTCTTGACTTTCAGCGACCGTGCGCTGATATCCATCATTCTGTCAAGACGCCTGTAAAAATCTTTTTTATCTTCCGCAAGATACGCAATGCGCGGCATATTAATCGTAACAACGCCAACGCTTCCCGTACTCTCGCCCGAGCCAAAGAAACCACCTGTTTTTTTTCGAAGTTCCCGCAAATCAAGACGCAGACGGCAGCACATGCTGCGCACGTCGGAAGGCTCCATATCAGAGTTGATATAGTTTGAAAAATACGGTGTCCCGTATTTTGCCGTCATTTCAAATAACAGCCGGTTGTTTTCCGTGTCCGACCAGTCAAAATCACGCGTTATTGAATACGTTGGTATCGGGTACTGGAACCCTCTGCCGTTGGAGTCCCCCTCAATCATCGTCTCTATAAACGCCTTGTTAATCATGTCCATCTCCCGCCTGCAGTCCTTGTAGCAGAAGTCCATCTCCTTACCGCCGACAATCGCAGGAAGATGTGCCAAGTCATTCGGAACCGTCCAGTCCAGCGTAATATTGCTGAAAGGCGCCTGCGTTCCCCAGCGGCTTGGCGTATTCACGCCATAAATAAACGCCTCAATACACTTTTTTACTTCCGGGTAAGAAAGATTATCCACCTTTACAAACGGCGCAAGATAAGTGTCAAAAGAAGAGAACGCCTGTGCGCCCGCCCATTCGTTCTGCATAATTCCAAGGAAGTTGACCATTTGGTTACAGAGCACAGACAGATGCTTTGCCGGCGCGGAAGTAATCTTTCCCGAAATGCCGCCCAGTCCTTCCTGAATCAGCTGTTTAAGCGACCAGCCCGCGCAATACCCCGTAAGCATTGACAAATCGTGAATATGGATATCCGCATTCCTGTGCGCCTGCGCAATCTCCTCGTCATAAATCTCCGAAAGCCAGTAATTCGCTGTCACGGCACCCGAATTGGATAAAATCAGCCCGCCGACGGAATACGTCACTGTTGAATTTTCCTTCACGCGCCAGTCTTCAACCTTCACATAACTGTTTACGACTTCCTTATAGTCAAGAATGGTCGATTTCATGTTGCGCATTTTTTCCCGCTGCTTGCGGTACAGGATAAACGCCTTTGCAGTCTCCGTATACCCCGCCTGCTCCAAAACCTTCTCCACGCTGTCCTGAATGTCCTCAACGTGAACCATTCCCTCTTTCACCTTATCCTGAATGTCCGCAGTCACCCTAAGCGCCAGCAAATCCACAATATCCTGATTGTACTGCACCTGTGTTGCGTCAAATGCCTTGATAATGGCAGCACCAATCTTTGCGAGTCCGAATTCCGTCTCGCTGCCATCCCTTTTAATCACCTCAAACATGAGCCTGCTCCTTCCACAATTTCATATGGCATGGCGAAATTATTCCGGCACAAAATCCCGACATGAATAATTACGACATGATTACATAATATCAGATAGAAAGGCGCGCGTCAATCGAACACTACTAAATATCATATGTTCTTTTCTGATTAAATACAATATCTTGTGTTTTTATGACAACCTTGTCATTTTAGCGTGTCTGCAGAAATTCGTACTCCCGCTTTGCTTTCGCGTCATCCGGATAGCTTTGCAGGTACTCCTCCATCAGTGTCTTTGCCTCTGAAAAATTCCCCAAATATTCATTTGCCACAATCCGGTTATACGATAATTCCTGCGCATAATCGTTTGTTTCAACTAAAAGTCCCGTCTCAAACGCCTCAAGTGCCTCGTCATACCTCTCCTGCTTCACAAGACACATCCCCAAATTGTTGTAAATCGCCGCATCCGGCTCATTGCCGCCCAAATACGTCTGATACACCGTTGTCGCGTAATTCATGTCGCCAAGCTTTTCATATGTCTGCCCCAAAATCAGCGATTTTGACGCGTCATTTCCGTTTAAAAAACCGTCGAGATACGTCCGCGCATTCTGATAATCCTCAAGGTAATAATAAATCATGCCCTTTTCGCCGTCGGAAAGCTTTTTCCCCTTCTGCTCCATGAAATTAGAAAGGTATGTCTTTCCCTCCTCGCCAAAGCCGGCCGCCTCCATCTCCACATAAGCGTCCGTCACAAGCTCCAGATTATCCGGCGCAAGCGAAAACGCCTTCTCAAAATCGGCAACCGCCGACTCGTAATCATTCTGTTTCAGAAAAGCGCATGCACGCAGGTAATATGCGTCCAGCTCCTTGCGCCTGAGTGCGATAATCGCCGTATAAATCGCCTTTGCGTCGTCATACTTTCCCTGCTTCATATATGCCGCCGCAAGATAATAATTTGTGTCGTATTCCAACGCCGTAAGCGTATTTCCGGCATTTTGTACCGACTCCAAAAATGCACTCTCCGCACTTGCGTAATCTCCAAGTCCCATATAGGCAAGCCCCTCGCCACGGCTTGTAAGCTGCAGATCTTCCTTATTCAGCCTTGCCAAATCAAAACACGCAAGCGCACCCTGAAAATCGTACTGTGAAACAAGCTCCATCCCCTGTTCCAAATTTGTATTCTCTGCTTTCTTCCCACAGCCAAAAAGGCATACTGCCGCCGCTGCGGCAAGTATGCTCATTTTTACAATCCATATCATATTCTTCGGCTTTCCCATCAATTCGCAATCCCCCCTGTTGACTCACGCTCCATCAGCGTTGCTTCGTACACCACGTGCTGATGTCCCTTCTGTCCCGATATAATGGCGAACAGCAGTTTGACTGTCGCCTTTGCCATGTCCTCCACAGGCTGACGCATTGTGGTAAGACGGGGAGTTATGTAGTTTCCGATATCAATGCCGTCATAACCCGCAACCGAAACATCTTTCGGAATGCGGTAGCCTGCCTCGCACAAGGCCCTGCACGCGCCAATTGCAAGCGTATCCGACACCGCGTAAACTGCACTGAATTTTTCGCCGCTCTCAATTAAGCGCTTCGTCGTAATATAACCGTTCTCCATGGAAAAGTGGTTGATTTCCTCATCCGTCTCAAAAATCAGCCTTTCGTCCGCCGCAATGCCGTGCTTTTTAAGCGCGTCATAATAACCCTCAAGGCGCAGCCTGCCGATACACTCCTCATAAGTCTCCGCCGCAATAATCGCAATCCGCTTATGCCCAAGCCCAATCAGGTAATCCACCATCTTTTCGCTTTCCACACGGTCATCGACTCCGATATTGGAGTACGACTCCTTTGAAATATTCTCCGGAATGCCGCCCGCCGTGCTGAACACAAACGGCACATTGAGCTTCTTTAGCTTTTCCTCCGAGCGCGAAAAATATCCTCCGAGAAATATTATACCACGAAGCCGCTTTTCTTTCACTACTTTTTGTGCGACATCCACCTCATTCTCATCAAATTCAATGTGGGAAAGCTCCATAGCATAGCCCTTTTTCTTGCATTCCTGTTCGATAATGGCAATCATATTCGTAAAAAACGGATTGGCGATGCCTTTAACCAGCACTGCAATCGCCTTCGCGTCCGACCGCTTCAGGTTGCGCGCGCTGTCGTTCGGGATATAGCCGTATTCCCTAATGGTTTCAAGTATTTTCTCCTTTGTAACCGGATTGATGTCAGGGTGATTGTTAATTGCCCTCGATACCGTGCTGACACCTACGCCGCATATTTTCGCAATGTCCTTAATTGTTGGTTCAAACACTTTACCACTCCATTCCGTCTAATGTCTTTTCGTCCGAGAGCTAATACCTTTTTGCTCTTCCGTAAAGCCGCGCAAGCTCCAGCATACGCTTTGAAAGCTCCTGCGTGCACGCACCACTTTCCATTCTCCACTCCCAGTTTCCGCCGAGTGTGGACGGCGTGTTAATCCGCGCTTCACCGCCAAGCCCTAAATAATCCTGTATCGGAATCACCGCCGTATCGGCAACACATCCAAGTGCCGCGCGAATCAGACTGTCACAAATTGCAGCATTTCGCTTCACACCCAAATATTTCTTTGCAAATGCCAGATCCTTTCTGCTAAGACTCGTAATCCAGCCGTTCACCGTGTCATTATCATGCGTTCCCGTATAAACCACACAGTTTGTCGGATAATTATAAGGAAGATAATCGCTCTCCTCCCGCGAATCAAATGCAAACTGCAGGACCTTCATGCCGGGATAACCTGTCTTTTTCACAAGCTTTAACACGCTCGGAGTAAGAAACCCTAAATCCTCCGCGATAACCGGGCGGTTTCCAAGTGCTTTTTTCATCGCTTCAAACAGCTTATACCCCGGTCCCTTCTTCCATTCGCCGTTCTGCGCAGTCTCGTCGCCATAAGGAATGGACCAGTACTCATCAAACCCGCGGAAATGGTCGATACGAACCACGTCATAAATCTTAAAGCAATACGCCAGCCTTCGAATCCACCATGCAAAGCCCGTCTTTTCATGATAATCCCATCGGTAAAGCGGATTTCCCCAAAGCTGCCCCGTCGCCGAGAACGCATCCGGCGGACAGCCTGCCACCGCCACCGGACAGTTTTTGTCATCCAGCTGGAAAAGCTCCGGATTTGCCCATGTATCGGCACTGTCAAATGCCACATAAATCGGGATATCGCCGATAATTTCGATACCTTTTTTGTTTGCGTATGTTTTCAGCGCAAGCCATTGTGTGGAAAACAGATACTGCTGGTAGCAGTAAAACGCAATCTCATCGGCAAGCTTCTTTTCATACTCCGCCATCACCTTAGGCTTTCTCAGGCAAAGCCCCTCGTCCCACTCAATCCACGAAACGCCGTCAAGCGAGTCCTTGATTGCCATATACATTGCGTAATCCTTCAGCCACTGACTGTTTTCGTCAACAAACCTGCGGTAGTCCTCACTATTGGCAATATCTGACCGGTCAAACGCTTTTCTAAGCAACGCAAATCTCGTATTGTAAATCTTCTCGTAATCCACCTTCTGCGCATCGTCGCCAAACTCCGCTTCCATGCACTCCTGTTCGGTGAGCAGTCCCTCTTCAATCAGACTGTCAAGACAGATGTAATACGGACTGCCCGCAAAGGTCGAAAAGGATTGATAGGGGGAATCCCCATAGCCCGTCGGACCAAGGGGAAGAATCTGCCAAAGCGACTGTCCGGACGCTGCCAAAAAGTCCACAAATTCATATGCCTCTTTTGAAAAACCTCCTATGCCAAACCGTGTCGGAATACTCGATATCGGCATCAATACGCCACATCTTCTCATTTTGCACGTGTTCCCTTTCTTCTCATTTTTAACCTTTCACCGCTCCTGCGACAACACCCTCGATAATGTATTTCTGGCAAGAGATATAGAAAATAATAATCGGAATAATCGCAAGCACAATCATCGCCATCATGGCGCCCATATCGATTGCACCATATCCGCCCTTTAAGTACTGGATTGCAATCGGGATGGTCTTGTATTTCTTAATATCAAGGACAAGATAAGGCAGAAGATAGTCGTTCCAAACCCACATTGCCTCCAAAATCGCAACCGAGATTGCCGTCGGCTTCATCACCGGAAATACAATCTTAAAGTAGGTCTGAATCGGTGTACATCCGTCAATCATCGCCGCCTCCTCAATTTCGAGCGGTATCGACTTTACGAATCCGCAGAACATAAACACCGCAAGCCCTGCGCCAAAGCCAAGGTATACAATTATTATACCAACCGGATTGCCCAAATGCAACATATCTGCAATTTTCGACAAAGTAAACATGACCATTTGGAATGGTACAATCATGGAAAACGCAAAGAGCATATACATACCGGATGTAAACTTGTTTTTCACTCTCGTAATATACCACGCGCACATTGACGTACAGAGGATAATCACGAATACGGAGCAGACCGTGATAAAGAGCGAGTAACCAAACGCCTTGGGAAGCTCAATCTTCTCAAAACCGCTGATATAATTCTCAAGTCCGACAAAGGATTTCGCATCAGGCAACGCAAACGGACGGTTGCTGATAAAAATTTTCTTTTTAAATGAGTTGTACAGTACAATGATAATCGGCATGATATAAATCACTGATATCACAGAGAAAACCGCCGTTAAAAGTCCGCCGTGTTTTGCTTTTCTTACATCTGACATTATGCCTGCACCTCCTTATCCCTCGTTGCGCGAAGCTGTACAATCGCGATAATAGCCACAAGTATAGAGAATACGACTGCCTTTGCCTGACCGACACCCTCCCAGCCGTTTCTGCCGTAGAATGTATTGAAAATATTGAGGGCAAGCATTTCCGACTTGTTTGACGGCTCGCCTGCGGTCAGCGCAAGGTTTTGGTCAAAGAGCTTAAATGAATTTGTCAATGTCAGGAACGAGCAGATTGTGATGGACGGCATCACCATCGGCAATGTCACGTGTCGCAGGAGCTGTCTGCTGTTTGCACCGTCAATCTTTGCCGCTTCAATTAAATCGCCGGGAATGTTCTGAATGCCCGCGATATAGATAATCATCATATATCCTACCTGCTGCCAGCACATCAGGATAATCAAGCCCCAGAAGCCGTAAGCAGAGTTATAAGTCAAGGTACGTTCAAGGTTTGCCAAAATACCGTTTAAAATCAGCTGCCAAATGTAACCTAAGATAATACCGCCGATTAAGTTCGGCATGAAGAAAACCGTTCTGAAAATATTGGTCCCCTTAATCCCCTTTGTCAGAAGCATTGCAACCGCAAAAGCAATAATGTTAATCAGAAGCACCGACACAACCGTAAACAGTGCCGTGTACCAAAGGGAATGGGTAAAGGTGGAGTCACCCCAAATTCTAATATAATTCTTAAAGCCTACAAACTTGGAGTCTGTTACTGTGGTAAACTCACAAAAGGACAGATATAAGCCTAACAGGAACGGAAGGATAAACCCTATCGTAAATGCTGCAAGTGTCGGCAGTGCGAATATTGGGAAATATCGTTTAATTGCTTTTTCCATATCATTCACCTTTCTTTCTTCATATATTTTTTTCTTTTGTCTGTAAAATGTTGTAAAATAGACATCTGTATGCAGAAAACAGGTGCAGTCGTTACTGCACGATGCACCTGTCTTTGCCGATAAGTTATAGATTTTATTTAGTTATTTACTGCCGCATACTCCTCAGCCCATCCGTCAACGAATGCCGTTACAACTGCATCCCACTGGCCTGTACCCTGTGCATACTCCAAAAGCGCGCTGCCGACATTGTTCTTCCAGTTCTCAGAAGGCATCGTCGTGAAGGTCCATGCAACGGAAGTTTTGCCGTTTGAAACATAGTCGTTTGCAATGTTTACAAGCGGATTGCTTGCAGGATAGCTGTCAAATGCCTTGAACGGACATACAAAGCCCATTTCCTCTGTAAGCGCCTTGCAGCCTGTCTCTGACGTTACAACCCAGTTCATGAAATCGAGCGTTGCCTGAATGTCCTCCGGAGAAGCATTCTTGTTTACACACCAGTAATTCTCACTGCCTGTGCAAAGTCCCTGGTTTTCCTCACCAGGAGCGCCAATGTAAATCGGAAGCATTCCAAGGGAGTCGCCGTCCATGCCCGCGTCTACCAGGTCATTGTAAGCCCATGTACCGTTCTGATAAAATACCGCGTCGCCAAGTGCGAAATCCGCCGTTGCATCCTCACCGGTCTTGCTTGAAAGCAGTGTCGGTGCACAAACAGAGTCTGTAATATATAAATCCCAAATATTCTTGTAATTGTCCAAGTAAGTTCCCTTGATTGCGTCTGTTGAGCCAATGCCGTCCGCCTGATACTCATAGTAAATCGGAAGGTTTGCAAGGTGTGTCTTAAATCTCTTGCAGGCTGTGGCAGCAGCGACGGCGGAAACACGGATACGCAGCAGCCGGCAGAATCACAGGCGCAGCAGCCCGCAGCAGATACACAGCAGCCTGCGGCAGATGCACAGACACCCGCGTCCGGCGAAGGAAAGGTTTATTATTTGAACTTTAAGCCTGAGCAGGGGGCAGCCTGGGAAGCGCTTGCGGCAAAATATACGGAGGAGACCGGTGTTCCCGTTTCCGTACAGACAGCAGCTTCTGGAACATATGAGTCAACTTTAAAGTCAGAGATTGCAAAGACAGAGGCACCTACCCTGTTCCAGGTTAATGGTCCGGTCGGACTTGCGACATGGAAGGATTACTGCTA
>DKYC01000172.1:0-202 GCA_002492295.1 Lachnospiraceae bacterium UBA7110 | reverse complement strand
ACTTGCGACATGGAAGGATTACTGTTATGACCTTTCCGGCTCGGATGTTTATGCACAGTTAAAGAGCGATGACTTCGCATTAAAAGAGGGCGACGAGGTTAAGGGTCTTGCATATGTGGTAGAGACATACGGTCTGATTTACAATGTGGATATTTTGAATGACTACTTCACAAAGGACTATGCGGTTGTGACAAGCGTTGAG
>DKYC01000011.1:537-10365 GCA_002492295.1 Lachnospiraceae bacterium UBA7110 | reverse complement strand
GGGAAAAGGGTAATACCGTTGAGACGTGTGTCCTTTTGTCGCGTAAAAAATATGGAAAGAAGCACAGTATAATGCCGACAGACATTATACTCGCCCGAATGGGCATGAATATACGATAATTGCGTAGCAATTATATATAATGTCGACGGACATTATACTCGCCCGAATGGGCATGAATATACGATAATTGCGTAGCAATTATCGTATAATATGTTAGTAAAAATGCATGTAAGCGTGTTTTTATTACATAAGGTAAACGTTTAACTAACATTTCCTGGAAGGATGTAAGATGAAGTATCGTAATGTAGGGAAATCAGGAATTAAAATCAGCGAGATTGCACTTGGCAGCTGGATGACAGATTTGAAAGGAAGCTCGCAGGAAGATACGGCGAGGGATTACGGGTGATATCAATTTTGAAGAAATCAAGCTGATGACGGAAAATCAGGAAAAAACACTCCGCTTTGAACATTTTTCCAATAAAGATGCGCTGGAATTAGGGACTTTATTACAAATAAGATATATGAAGAAAATATGGCTCTTGCTGTAGCGATTCGCAGAATGAACGGTACAGTCATATATCAGCACTTGACAGATGGTACAAACCATATTAATCAAAATTGGATGGAAAGGAAATTCAATACCGTCTCCTATTTTGAACGTTCTTCCTTGGGGGCGTGGGCGCTTGAGGCGCTTTCCGGGGAAACAGTGGATGTTCATGGCTTATCAAAAGAAGATTTTATATTTGTAGGCGGTGGTTTTCCTATCCGTTTAAAAACGGGAGAGATTGTGGCGGTACTTACAGTTTCCAATCTGTCACATATGGATGATCATAAATTTATTGTTAGAGTTTTGGCAGAATATTTGGGAGAGAAAATCTGAGCTGCCAGATATGATAATGGATAAATATTATCGATTTCACTTAGAGGATGAGTTTCAGAGAGTGTCACCAAACAACTATATTCTAGTTGCTTGGTGACATTTCATCATAAAAGAAAAATGATGCCAAAACTGCGCTTATCAGGAAGAGGAAATTGCGGATAGATGAGATTATTTTTTGTAATTGTAAGTTGGGATGTGTTCCCAACGCCTTTTCAGGAAATGTGCTCCTAGCTTGGGGCGGCGGTCACGGGTGAACAGACCTTTTTTGTTGCCGTCCACCCGCATGGGTCCCTGTACGGTATCGTAGTCTGCAAAGTTCCAGACGAATTCGCCCACAAACCAAGAGCGTTTGTCAAACTCTGCATCTAGACGGCAGTAAAATTCCACCTGAAACTCTTCGCTGAACATCTCAGCCCCGGCGGTGTGTAGACCAGCCAGCGTGTCGGCACCATACTCGCTCATTATCACGGGCTTGTGCTGAGCTTCCCAGAAATCCAGTTCCTGATTCAGCCCGTAGCAGGCAGCATCCAGATCACCGGACAGGTTATACCAACCATAATAACGGTTGATGCAGATAATGTCCATTGTTCTTGTGGTGATGTCTTTGGTGTAATCGTTCTGGCAGCAGACCAAGGTGACTGGGCGGTTCTGCGGGTCGAGTTGGTGTGCCAGTTCATAGAGTGGATGCCAGTAGTCATAGGCATCCTGCGGAAAGTGTTCAAGGTCTGGTTCATTGCCCAAACTCCACAGCACCACGCAAGGGTGGTTTTTGTCCCGCGCAATCATTTCCGCCAACACCTGCCGATGATGCTCTGCCAAAGGATACTCCTTGTATGGGTTCAGTGCTGTTCCGGCTCCAATCCCCACGGCAGGCGTTTCGTCCATGACGAGAATGCCTGTCCGGTCGCACAAGTCGTAAAATTCCTCTGCATAGGGATAGTGGCTGGTGCGGACGGCGTTGGCATTAGCCCAATGTATAAGGTTTGTATCTTTGATATTCAGAACCGGATCAAAACCACGACCATGCGCCATAAAGTCTTCATGTTTGCAGAAACCTTTAAAGTAGAGTGGCTTGCCGTTCAGTAATACCTGAGTGCCTCTTACTTCTATGCTTCGCACGCCGAAGGTTTGGTCATAGACATCCGCTCCGCAGGTGACATGCAGGGTGTAAAGATACGGCACACCGGGGTTTGGCTCCCAAAGATGGACGTCCGTGATAAACAGGGTTTGCGCTGTACCATCGGCCTCTGCTACCGAATGTCCGTCTGCATCCAAAACCGTGACGTGGACGGGCGCATCTCCGGTGCGGTCAATTTTGTACTTTACCTGACCGTTTAATGCTGCTACAATGGTTATATCTTGTATGTAGTCTTTCGGGGTGGTGTAGAGCACCACCGGACGGTGAATGCCCGAATAGTTGAAGAAATCAAAATTGGGGCGGTTTTGGGGTGTGGCTGTCTGTTTGGCAGCTTCCACGCTAGGAATGCCTGCATTGTCCGAGCCAAAGAAGGCAAGCTGTCCTTCTTCATTGCCCACGGGCAGGGTACTGTGGTCCACGCGGTTGTCACAGGCTACGGTGAGTAAAACGGTCTTGCCCGGTTTTAACAAGTCTGTGATGTCTGCCTCAAAAGGTGTGAAGCCGCCCTTATGTTGCGCGACAAGTGTGCCATCCAGCCAAACCTTTGCAGTATGGGTTACAGAGCCAAACCGCAGAACCACCCGCTGTCCGGCACAAAATCCGGGCAGCGTGATTTCTCGCTGATACCATGCCCAGCCGTAGTGACGCCGTAAAGCCGTGGTCTGGTCATTTTGGTCGTTATAGCTGGCAGGCACCGCAATGGATTGGGGGTTCGGCAGTGGTTTTACAGGGTCAAACTGGTATTCGTCAGTGCTGCCCAGTTGGAAATTCCATACACCGTCGAGACTTAATTTCAAACGAGCTTCATTTTGTTTTGGATAAAGCATAACTTTTTCCTCCTGTTTTTTAAACAAATATGCAGGGCGCATTTTTTCGGAAATGTACTCTGTTTTTATTTGGTGTTCACGTTTTTTGTTACAATGACATCGCTATCCGGGCCGCAGACATTATGCAGGGCGATAGTACCTGATCTGACAGGAGCCGTCGGCACTACCTTGCGGATCTGATCCATTACTGGGAAAATCATATCCTTGGGGATGGCATTGGTAAGACGGACGCTGGTCAAGGGCAGTTCGCCGCCCTTGGCCAGAACCGAGCTGGCAATGGTGCGGCGGTACGGGCAGTGGGAGCATCCTTTGCCTCAATCGCTTTTAGGAGACTGGTGTGGTCTTCCAGGATTGCCCTTACTGGGCGACAGCGGAAACTTAAGATTGTAGTTCGGTCAAAGTGGGGGGCAAGGTTTTCCACCAAATCGTACCAGTACGGACAGCCGCACAACAGATATAGCATTTTGTGGAATTCCTTGTCCAAAGAAAAAATCTTTTCCTCCTGTGCCCGGTCAATGTACATTTGCCAAAGGGCTATATTTTCCCATAGACGATCCATTTCTGGCTTTTCGAGTTTTTCGCAGGCTATCCCAGCCAGTTCCGTCTCCAACACTGCACGCAGATGACGGACTTCTTCCACTAATTCTGCATCAATCAGTGAAACATATGTACCAATCTTTGGTCGGATTTCAATAAGTCGTCGCTGTGCCAGCTCCAACTCTGCTTCCCGGAAGGGTGTTCGGCTTACGCCCAGCTGCCTGCATAGCTCTGGTTCGTTCAGTTTATCGCCCGGTTCTAGACAGGTATTGACAATGTTGTTGATCAATACCCGTAAAACAAAACTTTTGGCAGACTCGTGTTCCCTGCGCGCTGAAATCGTAATCATCTAAATGCCCCTCCTGTAAGGAATCCTACTCTTCTAAGAGCAGTTCAGAATCAGTATAGCACATACCGTTAAAAGCGGAAATGAGATTTTTGGTCTTGTTACAAACTTTTTTTATAAAACAAATAATTCGGTGAGGATAAAGTAAGGAAAGACAAGATAGGGATTGTTCCCTCCATCCTGTTCAAATACTCTGTAGGTGATATTCCCTCCATCTTCTTAAACACTTTTATTCCGAACCAAAGGCACGGTACAGTACACTAGAGACATTGACTATACGGGCAAAGAAGCGTGCGGCGGATATGGCATGGTGAAAGTGCTTATGAATAATGGCATTGAGATACGGATTGAATTTGACGGAATGGAAGGAAAACAGATGTTATAGAAAACCACACTTATGCAGAAAAAATATGCCTGCATAAGCGCAGCTTTTTACAATAACAGAATTTGTTTCCCGGCACATGCCGTAACCATATCCTTTGGTTACAAAGATGATTGTATCCTGCCGATATATGCTTTTCTTAATAAAATATATTGATATGTGACTGATACTGTTGTTAATGATGAGCATTAGTCTGTTGCGATAATTGATTCCTGTTTATGCCTTGAACATAAGTTTCGTCTAGAGTATAAAAAATATAAATTTCCCCTTGACTTAATAATCTGTTTTTCTGCATTATACTTCCTGTCGGCATAAATGCTATATGGAAAACATTTATAAATTTTCTCGGGGGAAGGAGAAAAAGATGGAGATTGAATCGGCAAGGAACATGCAGGGCGCGTTGCTTGAGCGGCGGGGCGAGCTTGTGCGGGAAAATTCCATGTGTGAGGGCAGACTGTCGGATTGTCCGGAAGGCGAAAGGCAGAACGCATGGGCTGCAGTCCGTGCAGAGAAAGCGCTTGAATCGGCAAAGATGGACTATGTTGCGGCTGTCACAAAAGGGCTGCCGGAATCCATTGTAAACGCTCTTCCAAAGCCATATGTGATATGTGCTCTGACACTGTGCTATTAATTCAGTTGCGGTTTTGGTAATGATTGTTCAAAAAAACTGGAATCTGCCGTCATTGATTTCAATTTCCACACACTTGCTTCCGATAACAGCTGGTTTATAATTTCTTGTTTGCCAGTTGTAAAAATTCTTCCGGTCATTTGAAAACTGTATTGCTAATTTCTGCTTGAAATCGTCATACATCATCGCTTTTTCAGGAACTGCGTTCAGATAATCCCGAAAGTTGATATAGTTATTCCATTCTGCTCCATTCCATTTAACAATGTGAATATGATGTGTTCGCATATCACCATTTTCCTTCACAAAAAAAATTTGTCCGGCAACAGCTTGTTCATGAAACAGGATATTATGCTGTTTTAGCATTTCAACATAAGGTATTATATCATTTACGCCATGAACAGCTACGGCAATATCAATAATCGGTTTTGCATGGATTGAAAAAATAGATGTACTTCCAATATGCTGGATATCAAGAGCAGTGTCTCCTAAGAGCTGTCTTAATAATCTGACTATATTTTCAGCATTTTCATTCCATTCTCTCTGATGTGGTACTAATTTTACCGTTCCCTTTTTCAACCCTATCATAATATAGTATCCCTCCCAAATTTTAGTTTGGATCACTAATAGTATATAGCAACCATGCCCATGTTCCTATCAAATTTTCATTTAATTTCCCTTTTCTATATTAAACTATTATTACAGATTGGAAGCGAATTAGATATAAATGCCAAATTATTTTGTAAGCAATACAATGCACAAAGTCATGCAAAAAAATAGACTATTATAAGAATGAGATTATGAATAACGAAACAGATTTCTGCAACACAAAAATAGATATTATACAGCATTGCAATATATCATCATTTATACCTTGGGAAAGTTGGAATCAAGGTATGAATCCGAATTGGTGGACTGCATATAACAAGGTGAAGCATGAACGATTTCAGACAGGTAATATTGGAGGAACTACTAAGAAATACCATAAATTTGCTAATTTAGAGCATACCTTATTTGCTTTAGGAGGATTATATCAGTTATTGATATACCGTTACTTTAAATTAATTGAAGGAACAGAAAATTGGCTGGAAACTCCCATTCCGGGTTCTCATTTGTTTAAATTGACAGGTAATAAATGGGATGAGATATCTTTTTACCAAGATGTAGCTTTTCATGTAGATTTAGAAATAGGGTATTTAATATATGAAACAGGCATATATTGATGAATTGTTATATACGATTATATATGGTTTACCATAACATTATTTTATTATTGTACCATTTAATTCCTACAGAATTTTTCAATGACTATATCATCAATATACTACAAGCTGGAAATATACCTGAAATCCGTAGGTTTAAACCCAAAAGTTATTGATATAACAGTGGGGCAATCCCTCCCATTCCTGCATAATACTGCTACGGTTTTCGGAGAAGTATAACACCTTTTTCGGAGAACTGTATCAGCTTTTTCGGGAAACTGTATCACGATTTTCGGAGAACTGTAATCATGGGAACTGCAAAAAACTTGACTTTACAATGGTTTACCGTGCCTGCCATGCCCCTAATAATATAATATTCCATTCCCGTAAATCCACATCAAATCACAGTGCTCAGTATGTTTCCCCATTCTCTTCTGTCAAAAAACCGGATGCCTGAAATATCTCTTTTCCTGCCGTTTTACCGTCCCCTTGATGAACCGTTATTTCACATTGCACGACAATCCGCTTTTCAGAAAAACTCCTTCCCTCTCATTTTACCTTGATACCTCATCCTTATTCTTTTAACGAATAGCGTAGATATGTGAGATGCCAAAATTTTGTTGACATGGAAACAATCCTGTGCTAATATTGTTTCCTAGGAAACAATAAAGGAGGCGCTGCATGGATTTACTGAATCTGTTTAAAGAATATGGCGACAAACAGGAAATATTATCTAAACTCAGGGAAGACCAGTCTTTAAGGAAATACAATAATTCGGAGCTTCATATCGTTGCTGCAGTAGGTGACTTAGAGCAGCCAAATGTCACTTCCCTTGCAGAGTATATGGGAATGACAAGGAGCGGTATCTGTAAGAATATTAAGAAACTGACAGAAGCCGGGCTCCTGTCATCTTACCAGAAGGAGGGTAATGCAAAAAACATATATTACTGTCTGACCAAAGCAGGAAGGGATGTTTATGAAAAGCATGCCAAAGCCCATGAAGCCTGGATTGCGGGAGACAGGGCATTTATGGAAGGGCTTTCGGAGAATCAGATTGGGCAGGTTACGGATTTTATGATGAAGTATATCCGGCATATAGATGATAAAATTAAGGAGAGTGAAAACGATGGAGAAAGCGGACAGGAAAGAGATTTTTGAAACACTTCCGGTGCCGGTGGCATTAAAGAAAATGGCTTTGCCAACCATATTCAGCCAGATTATTGTCTTGATTTATAATATGGCGGATACTTTTTATCTCGGGAGGACGAATAATCCTTATATGGTGGCGGGAGCTTCACTGCTTCTGCCGGTATTTAATATCTGCCTGTCGCTTGCAGGGTTGACGGGGATTGGCGGAGGGGCGCTGGTATCGCGGCTTTTGGGGGAGGGCAGGGAAGACGAGGCAAAAAGGGTGTCTGCATTCAGCTTCTACTTATCTGTTGCCGTGACGGCTGCATTCTCCCTCCTGATGTTCGTATTTATGGAACCGGTTCTTGGACTGCTGGGAGCAAGTGATAACACATTCCATTATGCAAGGCAGTATACCTTCTGCGTTATCGTTTTTGGCGGAATACCGACGGTGCTTTCCAATGTGATGTCCAACCTGTTGCGGAGTGTTGGCATATCAAAGGAGGCGGGAATTGGCATCACAATGGGCGGACTGATTAATATTGTGCTTGACCCGCTTTTCATGTTTGTGCTTCTGCCAAAGGGGAATGAAGTATTGGGTGTCGGAATTGCAACGCTGATTTCAAACTGTGTTGCGTGTGTTTACTTCTTTTATGTCATATACAGAACCCAAAAACAGTCGGTCATTTGTTTTGATATCCGGAACGGACTGCCTGACGGAAGGAGCATAGGTTCCATATTCAATGTCGGCATCCCATCGGCAATCGCAACCCTGCTTTTTGATATAGACTATGTGGTTATTGACAAGCTGATGGCATCCTATGGTGATATTGCGCTTGCGGCTGTGGGCATTGTGCTGAAAGCAGAAAGGCTGCCCCTTAATGTCGGCATCGGCATCTGTTAGGGCATGATGCCAATCGTTGCGTATAACTATTCGGCGAAGAACCATGACAGGATGTATGGCATTATAAAATTCTCGATTCGGGTGGGAATCATTGTCAGTGTAATCAGCATTGCATTATATGAATGTTTCGCCGGCAGCATTATGCGGATTTTTATACCAGACCCGGAGACTGTGCTGCTGGGCACCGGATTCCTGCGGATTAGGTGTCTTGCGACACCCTTGATGTTTATGAGCTTTTTTACGGTTTATGTATTCCAGGGATTCGGTGAGGGAAATAAATCACTGTTTTTAGGGGTTATGCGCTGGGTGGTATTCAACATTCCGATGCTGTTTCTGTTAAATCATATAATAGGAATGTACGGGGTTGTCTGGTCGCAGGTTTGTGCGGATATCTTGACAGTTATGCTGTCATTCTATGTATATCGCAGGTATACCATGAATCAGCCGGCTTGAACGTATTGGGATAACTGAACGTCCATTAAGCGCCCAGCAGAGCTGGGGAGAACAGAGTGAGCAGTAGCGATTCCTAAAGTACCAAAAATAAAACCTCCATGTTATCATAGATTTGGGTCTAGGCAACCTGATCAACAATAGCAGGAGGTATCCATAATGGATAATCAGATTTTAGCACATACCAAGTATAATTGCACGTATCAGAGCAGGGGCGAGTTTGCAAGCATAAAACAGGCAGTGGGCGGCATTGGAAACCTTCTTGATGAAAACTGCAAAGACAAAGACGCGCTTGCGCTGATAAAATATATCTCAGATGAGGATAAAGACGAAAAAATACTCGAAAACCAAAAGGTCCTGAAAACCCCGGTCGTAAGGAACGGAAAACAGGCAACGGTCGGTTATCATCCGGAAATTTGGAAAGAGTGGGCATGACAGGAGAACCGGAAAATATTTTCTCGTCTTAAACAGCGTATTATGCTAAGATTTTCCTGTAACTTATTTAATTCATGTACACTTCCTGATAAGGAAGATTCGGGGTGGCATTATCGCTATGTGCCTGACCTTTTTCATGCAGGGAAATATAAGAAAGAAAATTAAGTCTGGTTTTGTAATTGTTGCAGAAATGCACTGGAAGCTCTCGAAAGAACCTGATATTTTTTCCATACAATGCAAAGTTCCGCCTCTAATGTAGGGGAAAGTGGTCTGAAACATAGATTGCTGTCCCCTGTTGTGTTAATCAGCCTGTCCAATGTAATCACATATCCAAAGCCTTTTTTAACAAATTGAGCGGCGTTATAAATCAAATCATAGGTTGCCACGATGCTGAGCCTGGAAATATCAGCCCTTAACCAGCGGAACATTTCTGTACTGATTGAGGCTTGATGGGATACAATCAGGGGTTTGTCCCACAAATCCTCTGCGCAGATTGTTTCCTTTTCTGCTAACGGACTATCCTTACGCATCAATACGCCCCATAAGTCTTTTTGCAAAAGTTTGAGATAATCATATTTGCTGATGTCCGCTTCCCCAACTAACAATCCAAAGTTGATTAAGCCTTTATCCAGTCTTTCCATAACACGTTCTGCATCGCCGCTGTAAATGTGGTAATGGATGAGAGGGTGTTTTTTCTGCAAATCCTGGGCGGCTTGTGCCAAAAAGGAAATACTCTCGGTTTCTCCGCAGCCGATATAAATATCACCATTGATATTTTCGCTGGAAGATGCCAGTTCTGCCTTTGTCTTTTCCATTAAATCAACCAATTCTTCCGCACGTTTACGCAACAGCATTCCGTCCTCTGTCAGCGTAACTTTTTTACTTCCACGAATGAGTAGCTGTTTCCCTAATTCTTCTTCCAAATCTTTTAATTGTCTGGAAAGCGGCGGCTGTGTCATGCGCAGGGCTTCCGC
>DKYC01000011.1:0-167 GCA_002492295.1 Lachnospiraceae bacterium UBA7110 | reverse complement strand
ATATCCAAGCGTAAAACCTCCTTAATCATGTTGTTGTCTATACAATAACAGAAATAGCCATACTTTTCAAGTATGGAACTCCATTCTATATATGTATTTGATATTAGATATAAAAAACTCTATGATAATAACTGGAGGTGGATTGTTATGTCTGATACGGAAAATAA
>DKYC01000016.1:12983-16402 GCA_002492295.1 Lachnospiraceae bacterium UBA7110 | reverse complement strand
ATGTAGCTCTTTTATAAAGAAAGAGGTAATTTTGTTTGTAAAGTTAGACAGGGGATAATGTCAGGGATGGAAAAACAAAAATACAGTGTGTTGATGGCGGTTTACATAAAAGACAATCCGGATTATCTTATTACGGCCGTTGAAAGTATGCTGAATCAGACGGTGCTTCCAGAGGAATATATAATCGTGGTAGATGGACCGGTTACGGAAGAATTACGGGCTGTGATATCAAAGTATGAAGAGAATGGAGAACTGTTTACAGTTATTTGGTTGAAAACTAACGGGGGACTGGGTAATGCCTTAAATATAGGGCTGCAGGCAAGCAGGAATGAGCTTGTGGCGAGGATGGATGCGGATGATATTTCGCTACTGCAACGGTGCGAGAAGGAACTGAAAATGTTCGAAGAATATCCAAAACTGGTAATATGCGGTTGCAACATAAATGAGTTCTATAAAACTCCTGATAATGTGAAGACATCCAGAGTAGTACCGCAGACTTATGAAGAAATTAAGAAGTTCATGCGCAGGAGACAGCCGTTCAACCACCCGACGGTCATGTACAGGAAATCAAAAGTGCTGGAGTGCGGGGGTTATAAGACATTAAAGCGGAAAGAAGATTTTGATTTGTTTTCACGGATGCTGTCGGAAGGCTGCTTGGCGGCAAATGTAGGAGAATCATTATATTTATATAGAACCGACGAAGATAACTACGCGAGAAGGAAAAGCTGGCAGAACTTCAAGAGTGCGATATATGTGTATGGGATGCATTTAAAAAGAAAGGGCTGTTCTTTGATTGATTATCTGATTGTATGCAGCGCTGAATTGTTGTTTATGATGCTGCCGCGCAGGCTTATGAAAATATTGTCGGATAATGTGCTTAGAAAAAGTATTATAAGTCAAAGATGACATTATGACTTATATGGTGAGTAGAAAAATATGATTAGAGTGAAGATTTATGGCGGACTGGGAAACCAGTTGTTTCAATATGCATATGCTTTTTATTTAGCCGAACGATTTCATGATGAAATTACATTATATCCGGATGAATCAAGAAAGATTTACCGTAAGTATAAACTGGGTGCCTTAAAATTAAGTTATAAAAAATCTTTGCATACGAAGCCTTTCCTCGTTTCTTTGTATGAAAACAAAATTATTAACAAATTATTGCGTATGTGCGGAATCAGAAGGCTTCAATATGGTCATCGGAAAGTGTATCTATTACAGAAAAAAGCTTATGACTCTTTAAATTTTTTCTCGGATGATATGTTTATTGGGGATGCATACATTCATGGATATTGGTTCGCGTTAGATATGCCGGTGGAAACAGAAGAGAAATTAATAAAAATGATTACCCCTAATTTTGACCTTAGCAAAGAGTATCAGGCATTGGAGAAAGAGATAAAAGCCTGCAACAGCGTTTCGGTACATATCAGAAGAGGTGATTATATCAAATACCGCCCGAACCGTATATTAAAAGATGAGTATTATTATTTCACTAGGAAATTATTGGAAAAGCAATATAGTAATTTGAAATTTTTCTTTTTCAGTGATGATATAGATTACGTAAAAAAGACATATTCTGATTTTGGAAATGCAGAGTATGTAAATCTTAATAGCACGAATTCTGACATTGAGGAAATGATATTGATGTCAAAGTGTAAAATCAATATTATCTGTGACAGTACATTTTCGATATGGGGCGGAAGGCTGAACCAGAATCCGGACAGGGAAATAATAGCACCAGAAGGATGCTGGAGATACAAGTTCCCTAAAAAAAACTGGGTTTTGCTGAAAAATGCATATGTTAATGATGTTGGAAAAGTGGAGATATTGGATATTTGAAATGAATCATTGCTATAATCTAAACAAACATAAATTTAATGTTTATTATATTAAGAAATTGAAAAGGGGATAAAGGGTATGCAAAAAAAGTTTGCCATGCATATTGTTGGGGAAAATCAAAATAGACCTTGCCGCAATAAATTTATCTTGAAGTGCATTAATGAATTACCTCATGGAACAAAAATTCTGGATGCAGGTGCCGGACAGCTAAGGTGGAAGGATGCCTGCCGGAATCTGACTTATATCTCCCAGGATTTTTGCCAGTATGATGGGACAGGAGATGGAAAAGGCTTATTGTCTGTGGGGAGGGGCTGGAACAGTGATGCAGAGAGCAAAAAGAAGATTGATATTGTTTGTGACATTATTGATATACCTGTTGAGGACAAAGAATTTGACGCAATTTTGTGTTCAGAAGTCTTGGAGCATTTGCAGAATCCCGAGCTTGCCATAAAGGAATTTTCTCGCATTATAAAGGATGGAGGCACTTTGATATTGACAGCACCGTTTTGCAGCTTTACACATTTTGCCCCGTTTCATTATTGTACCGGATTTAATATATACTGGTATGAAAAAGTGTTGGACTTATATGGTTTTGAGATTGTAGAGAAGGAGCGGAATGGTAATTATTTTTCATATGTGTGGCAGGAAGTTCTGCGCGTGCCTCAGATGGTAAAAAAATACTTAGGAAAAAAAGATTTGGTTACCACAATTCTGTGCGCTTTGCTGGCAGTACGTTTAAAGAAGTATATTCGGACGGAAAACAATTCCGGTGAGGTGGCGTGCTATGGGTATCATATCAAGGCACGGAAAGCGGCGGGATAAATAGTAAGGAGCCAAACGAACCTGAAATATACAACGACTAGAGAATGGCAGTGGTATACATTTCAGGCGCGACATCGAATAGCATGTCAGCGGGCAGGGCAATTACCTTTCTAGGAAAGATGCAACTATGAATAATTTTCACAGAGTACAGGAGTATCTGTGCCCTGAAGACTATATTTATGTGCATTACAAGAACGAGGTGTTTGGACTATGAGCATTTATGGAAAAAAGTTAATGCAGATTATCGGAAACAAAAGTTTGAAAATCATTTTGAAACCAATTGATTTTGTAAAATACTGCAAAGGAATAGCAACAATACATAAAACAAGTAGTGCTAAAGGCTTAAAGATATCAGGATATTTGCCTTGCTTGTCAGATAAATATGATAATGCGGGAAAAATAGACAGGCATTATTTTCTACAGGATATTTATGTGGCAAGAAAGGTTATTGCAAACGCACCTGAACAACATTATGACATAGGTTCAAGATTTGATGGATTTATTTCGCATCTATTATGCAATCAAATTCCGGTTACAATGATAGACATAAGAAGATTACCAATAACTATTGAAGGACTGGATTTTATACAAGGCGATGCCACAAACTTGGATACAATTGAGGACGGTGCATTAAATTCACTTTCTTCGCTGCATGCAGTTGAACATTTTGGTTTGGGAAGATATGGCGACACTGTAGATGCGCAGAGTAGTTATAAGGCTATGAAGGCAATGCAGCGTGTAATGCGGGGGGGGGG
>DKYC01000016.1:11767-12741 GCA_002492295.1 Lachnospiraceae bacterium UBA7110 | reverse complement strand
AGATGCAGGGTGTAATGCGGGGGGGGGGTATGCTGTACTTTAGCGTACCTGTAGGTAAGAATGAGGGAATTATATATAATGCGCATAGGATATTTAACCCTAAAACAGTAGTGGCTGTGTTTGATGAAATGAAACTTATGGAGTTCTCATATATACAGAATTACCATATTTATACATATTGCAAAGAGGAAGCAATAAGAAGGATTATGTCCGATAATATAGATTTGGGCGAGTATGATTGCGGAATTTTTGTATTTCAGAAAATGCAGTGAGATATAGAATGCTTTTTATAAATATTGTAAAGCGATGTTGATTAAAAGTAATGGTAAATGAAACTTATTTTTATAACATAGATGGAATCATTTAGATAGAGGATCTGATTATTGATGAAGTGGAGAAGTAGATTACCTTTCTATGAAAGATGCAATTGTGGACAATTTTCATAGAATATAGGAGTATCTGTGTCCTGAAGATTATATTTATGGGCACTATGGGAAGGAAGTATTTGGATTGTGAGAATTAATGTAAAAAAATTAATGAGAAAAGTAATAACTTCAAATAAGACCATAAGAAAAAAAATAAGAAATACATACTATCTATTAGAAAAGTACAAGCATTATTTTATTAATTATCATGAAATAAATGTAAATTCACTCAAAGCAAGCCCATGTTTAAAATGCCGAAACTATGATATGGATACGGATTTACTAATATATACATGTGTTGATGAAAAGTATTATTGGGCAGGAATTTTGTTCCCCATTTATGCGTTGACTACTAACCCTAATGCCTTGGTAGAGGTGGGAATTACAAATTGGAATAGCTTTAAGAGACAATATCCATTGCTGATAGATTATTATGAGAAAAATTATAGTGGTAGAATAATGTTTAGCGAGATACCTGAAACAGGAATAGGATTAGGTTCTGCAAGATTTATTATACAACCATATTTTAAGTCAAAATATGTTTATATT
>DKYC01000016.1:10013-11475 GCA_002492295.1 Lachnospiraceae bacterium UBA7110 | reverse complement strand
ATGTTTATATTGGCGATGCAGACATATTAATTTTAGAGGATATATTAAATCCCCACCTTAATCATATCAAATGTGAAAACATAGATTTTTCAAATATAGTAAGGAAAACAGGGGATGCCAATAACAAAAAGCTGACTGGTTTACATTTTATTGAATATAAAAAGATGTTTCCGACAGTGATACCTGACAATCTAATAAAAAAAGGGGAAATATTTTCACTGTGTGATGAAAATCTGCTCTATATTTTAATGAAAAACAGAGGCTACCGTTTTCCAGATAAAAACGATGTATTTCGTCCGATACATGGTTATCATGTGAGCTTTTACAATCGCCCTCCCCTGCCAAGTCTGACGACTAACGATTCGATGACAGATTATCCATCTTGGTTCGAAAAGGACAAAACGCACAAAATCAAAGAGCACTATATTCGGTTATATAGAGAAATAAGAAACAGTAAGCAGATAAAAAACTTCTATAACTGTATCATTGCAGAGAATATAGAACTTCGGAAAATTATACAGTTTGCCGATATGGGAAACGAATTTGTACTAAAAAATTATTTGAAAAATGTACTTTAGAAGTAGGCTAAAAAATAATGGAAAATGAAACTTATAAGGTCTGTGTATACATGTCAACATACAATGGCGAAAAATATTTAAGAGAACAGATTGACAGCATTTTAAATCAAAGAAATGTAGAAACCATAATATGTATAAGAGACGATGGCTCTAAAGACGATACGGTTAAAATTATTCAGGAATATATTGAAAAAGGCTGTCCTGTCATTTTGGAGCGCGGCGAGAATATTGGATTTGCGAAAAGCTTTATGCAGATAAGTCAAACAAGAATCGATGCGCATTATTATGCCTTTTCGGATCAGGATGATGTGTGGAAGAAGGATAAATTAGCCAGGGCAGTAAAAATGATGGGCAGCAGGGATGGAGCTGTCTTGTATGGAGGAAATATATTTATAACAGATGAAAATTTGCAATATAAAGGAACATGGTGTAATAAAAAGAATTTTGAGGTAATGAGAGAACGGATTCTAAGGTATTATGCATTAGGATACAATTTGTATGGATGCTCAATGGTTTGGAATAGAAAGATGCAGGAGTTGATTTGGAAGCATATGCCACATTATATTAATGGACAGGATGTCTATGTTACGATGCTTGCAGGAGCTTTAGGAGAAATAATCGTTGATAAAAAACCAATGACACTACATAGAATGCATGCAAAAAATACTGCAGGAATAGAGAGTAATATTATAAGGCGAGCCATAAAAGGATATAGGCTTTATGTAGGAACTGGGCATAGAGAACTCAGTAAGGTAGGGAATGAATTAATTAATGCGTATATGAATAAGGGAATAAATTTTAACAACAATCAAGGAACTGCTGCTTTATATGCACTGGCAAATTATAAGGAATCTATAAGAAAAAAATTGTATTTGATTTCATTG
>DKYC01000016.1:0-9742 GCA_002492295.1 Lachnospiraceae bacterium UBA7110 | reverse complement strand
GTGATTTCATTGTTAAATATTAAAATATTAGGAATGCTGCATTTCTTATTCAATATGCTGTTAATTATTATGGATAAATTTTAAAGGAATGCTAAGTGAGGGCGTAATGCAATATATTTTAACAGTATATTTAGCTATAGTTACGTTTATAGTATGGAATAAGAAAAAAAATAGAACGTCCTTAAATTTTATTTTTTGTTTTTTTTGGACTGTAATTTGCTTTTTTTCGTTATTTCGATTTTTCGGCTTATATAAAGTGCCTGATAAGATTTACGTATATGTTTCGTTGGGGATAACATCATATCTTATTGGCTTTGAGACAATTAGATTTTTTACTGTCAGGAAAAAAGTGACTGTAACTATTAAACAGGGATTTCACTTATCTATATGGTTTTACTTTTTTTTATATCTGGCAGTTGGTATTACAGTATGGAGAATAGCTTTGATGATTCCCTATATATTACATGGAGGCGTTTCGTATGCCCGAGCGATGCTTGGTTCGACAGATGAGTTAAATTTACCGGGAAAATGGAATATGTTGTTAGGATATTTTGCGCTGCCTTATTTAAGGGCTTCCGTGATTATTTTTTGTGTAGATATGATATATAACCGAATTACCGGATCATATATATTAAAAATAATGATATTAACAGTTCTGCAGTTTTTTGCTGCCGGAGGAAGAAACGTTATTGTACATACATTTATAGCGTTGGCATACTTACTCTTTACTAATCTAAAAAAAATAAATTATAAATTACGCAGGAAATTATATTGTATTATGGTAATCATCGTAGTTATGGTAATTTTAGCTACGCTTGAGAGACGGGTTAATGTTATCGAAAATATATATATGTATTATTGTGGCGGCTTGGTATATTTTGCACAGAATCTCAATACTAACTATATGTTTGGCATAGGTTATTTATATGGAATAAATTCTTTTCAAGGATTTATACAGCCTATATTTGGAATACTAAATCTTTTCGGAATAGAGGATCCTGTTTATATTCAGCAGGCTACTGATTTTACAATGGCAGTTCAAACTACAGTAACAAGTGTTTCCCCACAAGGACGTATGAATTTTTTTATAACATGTTTTGGTGATTTTTATAGAGATGGCGGAGTCATTGGAATCATTATAGAATCCTTCATATTTGGTTTAATTTGCAGATATATAGAGGAGAAAAACATATCTAAATGTGGAAGTTATTTATATTTGAGTGAAAAAATAATGTTAGTCCAAGGAATTTTGTTTACCATGAGCAGATTTCAATTTAGCAACTATGGTTATGCAATGACAATGGTATTCATTTACTTAATATTGAGAAAAAGAGACAAAAGGAATATTGATTTTTGCTTGTATCATTAATAGGAGGTTCAAAGTAATATGGTAAATAGCCTTAACCAGTTATGGAAATATTTGATTAGCGGTTATTTGATTGAAAGAAGAAAAATTTTAAAAAAGGTTCAGCTTCCTAATGTTTTTGTCCCCAATTATCAAAAGGCTCCACAATGTAAGATAGCAGTATACACGGTAAATAATGGGTATGATTATATACACGAGCCGGAATATATTGATAATAGTTTTGATTATTATATATTTACAGACTTGGAGTTGGACAAAAAAACAATATGGAAAAGGAAAAGTATTCAGGACTTAAATATATCTGACATGACGCCGTTGATGCAGGCACGATATATAAAAACACATCCTCATATTTTTTTCCCAGAGTATGATTATACAATTTATATTGATGGAAATATTTGTATCCTTTCGGATATTAGGCCGTTGGTGTATACCATGATTGCTGAAAACAAAATAATGGCAGTTCACCGTCATCAATCGAGAGACTGCATATACAGGGAAGCAAAAGTTGTATATGCCAAAGAGTTTGCAGATGAAAACGATATTAGGAGACAGATGGAGAAGTATAGAGAAGATAAATTCCCAAAACATTATGGATTATTTGAAACAAATGTATTGATTCGCAAGCATAATGATCCGGATTGTATTGAAATAATGGAAGATTGGTGGAGACAGATTCAACAGTATACGAAACGAGATCAATTGAGCTTTACATACGTTTTATGGAAACATGGATATTCTTGCAGCCAGGTATTATCATTGGGTAATAATTCAAGAAATTCTTCTTATTTTAGAGTTGAGCCGCATAAGGAACATTTTCGAAAATTATATTAAATATTATTTGATATTTTTATAAGATAGGATTAGGTTTAAAATTATGTGATTTTTAATTTAATAAAGATTTTCAGCAAAAATTAGATAGATGGGGATATCGCATGGAGTTGAGTGTTGTAAAAAACGCAAAACGGAATATGTTCTTCGGTATATTAAACCGATTCGTGGCGCTATTGTGTCCGTTTGTCACAAGGACGATAATTCAATATGTGCTGGGTGAGCAGTATTTGGGTATTAGCAGTCTGTTTTCCTCTATTCTGTCGGTCTTAAGCCTGACTGAACTGGGATTCGGAAGCGCCATCATATACAGTATGTACAAGCCAGTGGCAGAGGGGAATACGCGGCTTGTCAATGCATTGCTGAATTTTTACAGGAAAGTGTATGCACTGATAGGGTGTGCTATTTTGGTGATTGGTTTGGTACTGATACCGTTTCTGCCACATCTGATTACGGGTGATTATCCGCCAGATATAAACCTGACAGTTCTATATCTAGTGTATTTGGGAAATGCGGCTATCAGTTACTTTATGTATGCATATATGTCATCGCTTATTGTCGTTTATCAGAGGGATGACATTAGCAGTCGAACGAATATGTTTGTGACACTGTTGCTTGCGGCATCGCAGATTTTCATATTGGTGAGGTTTCATAATTACCTGCTTTTTACTCTGATGATGCCCATATTCACAGCGGCTAATAATATACGAATCGCACTTGTGGTAAAGAAAATGTTTCCGCAATACCACTGTTACGGAAGGATTCCGCGCGAGATACTGCATGACATGAAGAAGCAGATTGCAGGAGCGTTTCTTTCGCGTGTATGCGGAGTGACCCGCAATTCCTTTGACAGCATTTGCACATCAGCGTTCCTGGGATTGTCGATGACAGCGATGTACAATAATTACTATTATATTATGTCATCAGTGGTAGGGAGTTTATCAATATTTCTTACATCACTAACAGGTGGAATTGGAAATCATGTAGTTACAAAAAGTCGTGAGGAAAATTTTCAGGAAATGAAAAATCTTGACTTTGTGTATATGTGGATTGCCGGATGGAGTGCGATTTGTATTCTATGTTTGTCACAGCCATTCATGCGGTTATGGATGGGCGAAAAGATGCAGCTTCCTAATTCTGTAGTGGTTTTGCTGTGTATTTATTTCTATTTTTTAAATGTGGGAAATGTGCGTTCTATATATTCAACAACAAACGGATTGTGGTGGCATCATAGGTGGAGGGGTATTGTTGAAGCGTTGGTAAATATTGTACTGAATATTTTGTTGGCAAAATATTGGGGAGTACATGGAATTATAATGGCCACTATATTGACAATCTTTTTTTTCTCAACCTTATGGAGTGCACAAATTGTATTTGAACATTATTTCGGGATACAGTATATGTGGAGTTATTTTAGATACCATGCAGTATACGCTGTCGTTACGGTGGTGTTGGCTGTCATGACGTGGACTGTCTGCAGTCTGCTTCCCGACTACGGTGAGATTGGAAACTTGATACTGCGTGCAACAGTGTGTGTTGCTTTGCCGAATGTCTTTTATGTGCTGCTTTATCATAAGCTTCTTGTATTTAAAAAGATGAAAGACATCATTTTAAGGAAATAATGCAGTGAGCGGTACAGAAAAAATTAGCAGGAGGGGTGAAAAATGTTTAAAAATAAAAACAACCTTTCAAACAATATTTGCGGTAAGAATGTGCGGAAATTCCGATACGAAAATTCCCCCTATCTTTCACAGCGTAAGCTTGCAGAGAACTTAAGCCATATGGGAATTGAGCTGAATAAAAACGCAATCCAGCGCATCGAGAGCGGACAGCGTTTTGTGACGGATATTGAACTTATTGCCATAGCCAGGGCATTTGGGATATCCGTGGAAGAGCTAATCCGACAGAAAGATGAAAAATAAGGTGCGCAGTAGGGAAAAGTTTAGATGAAAGACGGCAATGTTTTTTCAGGGACGTTGAAGAAAGGTAGGGTGAAAAAATGCTTTTACGGAGAAACTCGTTAGAGCTTCTCCGGTTCGGGATAGTCCACGCCGGACGTATCAACGGTAACACTTTTCATCATTTGTTTTTCCAACGGTCTGTCGGAATAATCGGTAGGTGTCTGCGCGATGCGGTTCACCACATCCATACCCTCGATAACCTTTCCAAACGCCGCATAAGCGCCGTCCAAATGCGGGCTTGTTTTGTGCATGATAAAGAACTGGCTCCCTGCAGAATCGGGCATCATGCTTCTTGCCATCGAGAGAACGCCTTCCGTGTGTTTTAAGTTATTTTCAAAGCCATTCTCAGAAAATTCTCCCTTAATCGAATATCCCGGTCCTCCCATTCCGGTTCCATCCGGACAGCCGCCCTGTATCATAAAGCCGTTGATGACTCTGTGAAACACCAGTCCGTTGTAAAAGCCTTCTTTGACAAGACTGATAAAGTTGTTTACGGTATTTGGCGCAATTTCAGGATAAAGTTCTGCCTTAACAACGCTGCCGTTCTCCATTTCAATTGTAATAATCGGGTTTTGATCCATAATTTTAATCTCCTTTTAATCTGTTTTCTTTTATTGTCTTCCCTATATCTTAATCGAAAATGAGGCGATAGTAAAGGAAAATTTTCCCAAGACAAATTTGGAAAATTTTGATAAAAGTCTTGTATACAATAAACAATGGTGATACGATATTTTTTAGACATAGGAAAATGTACCGCGTTCCCGTCGGTTCGGGAATGCCGATTGCATTTAGAACGGATTAACAGATTATGGAAACAGGAAAAACAGAGGTAAGGGTAACCGACTCACCAGCAATGGCGGCCGATTATGCCAAAAAAAACATACCATATATTGTGGTATTAAATGAAAAAAATAGGGGAGAGGCATTTCCAAGCGGCGCATACTGTGTGGAACGCATGGAAGACATTGACGAGGTATACCGGGAAAGGGTATACCGGCGTTTCCGGGGGCTGCCTTGGGATATTGCGGAAACGCCGCGGCTGAAAATCAGGGAGATTACGGTGGACGATGTACAGCGCCTGTATGAGCTTTATAGTGGGGAGGGCATTACGAAGTATATGGAACCGCTTTTTCCCGAAATGGAAAAAGAGATTGAATACACAAAAGCTTATATTGAAAATGTGTACAAGTTTTACGGATATGGTATGTGGGTGATTGCCCTAAGGGAGAGCGGCGAGGTTATCGGGCGCGTGGGATTGGAATATAAGGAAGGATTCGACGGGCTTGAGCTTGGTTTTATGCTTGGGGCGGAATACCAGCATCGCGGCTATGCGTATGAGGCGTGCATGGCTGTGCTTGCATATGGCATGAGCAAGCTTGGGGTGGCTTATTTTTACGCGTTTGTCAATGAGGCAAACGTTGCGTCAATACGGCTTTGCGAACGGCTTGGCTTTATCAAAACACGGCATGTCAGGCTGCCCGGGCTCCAGACTGATGATAAAAATTTTGTAAATAAAACAGTAGAAAAAGAGTTTGTATGTTATGTTTATGAGGCATAATGACAGAAAGTATAGGAAAAACGGAACGAAGATGGGATTGGATAACGCACGGACCAATTCAAGATACTGCATTTTACAGCAGATGTTCTGAACAGTGCTTCAAGATGAATCCAAAATATGTTTGACAATAAAAATGTATCGTGCTAGTATATGTCACATAAAGCAACGGCGCTTTGGGAAATATAAATTCCCAAAGCGCCGTTTTGCATTTGTAAAAAGATGAAATGAGGAGGAAAAAATTATGGCAGAGGAGATTATGAGTGCCATAACCAGTGAGGTCTATGGCGTATGGTTTCTGATTGGAGCGGCATTGGTATTTTGGATGCAGGCGGGATTTGCAATGGTGGAGGCAGGATTTACCAGGGCAAAAAATACAGGAAACATTATTATGAAAAACCTGATGGATTTCTGTATTGGAACATGTACCTTTATCTTAATCGGTTTTGGTCTGCTGCTTGGCGAGGATATGGTGGGACTTATCGGAAAACCGGGATTTGATATTTTCACAAGTTATGCGGACTTTGACTGGTCAAACTTTGTATTCAATTTAGTATTCTGCGCAACTACGGCAACCATTGTTTCCGGAGCAATGGCGGAGAGGACAAAATTTCTCTCGTACTGCGTGTACTCGGGAGTCATTTCAGCAGTGATTTATCCGATTGAGGCGCACTGGATTTGGGGTGGCGGCTGGCTTGCCCAGATGGGTTTTCATGATTTTGCGGGTTCCTGTGCAATTCATATGGTAGGCGGTATCAGCGCACTGATTGGTGCGAAAATGTTAGGTCCGCGTATCGGAAAATTTACGAAGGATAAAAACGGGAAAATTGTGAAGGTCAATGCCTTCCCCGGTCACAACCTGACGATTGGCGCTTTGGGCGTGTTCATCCTTTGGCTTGGCTGGTATGGTTTTAACGGTGCGGCAGCGACTTCGGTTGAGGAGCTTGGCTCTATCTTTTTGACCACGACAATTGCGCCTGCAATTGCTACAGTTGTATGTATGGTATTTACATGGGTAAAATATGGAAAGCCCGATGTTTCCATGTGTCTGAATGCTTCCCTTGCAGGTCTTGTGGCAATTACCGCGGGCTGTGACGTGACAGATGCGTTCGGCGCAATTGCAATCGGCGCAGTAGCAGGTTTGCTTGTCTGCTTTGGTGTATGGTTTCTTGACTATAAATTACATATTGACGATCCGGTAGGTGCAGTAGCGGTTCACTGCCTGAACGGTATCTGGGGTACAATCGCGGTTGGTCTGTTTGCAACGGATACAGCTCCTGCTTATGCAAGGGGATTTGGAGATGGTATCAGCTACGGTGCAAACCAGATTTGCGGTACCGGGCTTTTCTACGGCGGAGGTTTGCGTTTATTGGGAATGCAGCTGTTAGGCATGTTCTGCGTTATCGCCTGGACGGTTGTAACAATCACAATTACATTTATGGTAATCAAGGCAGTTTTTGGACTTCGTGTGAGCGAGGAGGAGGAAATCATCGGTCTTGACGCGACAGAACATGGTCTTCCCTCTGCGTATGCAGGATTTGCAATGATGGATATTTCCAACAGTATGATTATGGAAGAAAACGAAAATACACAGCTTGGCACGGACGATTATGCAGCGGCAACGCAGGCGCAGAAAAATGCTGCGGTTAAAGTATCACAGGTTCCGTTTGCATCAGCGTCAGGCATTTACAAGGTGGTTATTATTGCGAAGCTAAGCCGTTATGATAAGCTCAGAAAAGCCATGAATGATTTGGGCGTGACCGGTATGACCGTGACGCAGGTTATGGGCTGTGGTATTCAAAAGGGCGCAGGAGAACGCTATCGTGGAGCGGAGATTGATGCAACATTGCTGCCGAAGGTGAAGGTGGAAGTGGTTGTGTCAAGCATTCCGGTTGACAAGGTGATTGAAGGTGCGAAAAAGGTGCTTTATACAGGTCATATTGGGGACGGAAAGATTTTTGTATACAATGTTGACAAGGTTGTCAAAATCCGTACAGGAGAAGAGGATATGGCGGCTTTGGCGGATGTGGAATAACATTCGGGATAAAAGAATGAAAAGGAAGCGGGAATTGCCACGCTTCCTTTTCAGATAATCGATTCAATTGAAAGATTTTCCATGCTCGACAGCATCATAATGCTGTTATAATAATCATTCTCAAGGTCCCTGTCCTTGCTGCTTTCAGTGCGGACGGCGGGTCTTGGGAAAAATCCCTGGTTTATGAAAATGACATTCCCCTCCATTCCGCTGTGCAGCGCTACCTTATGTTTGAGGTAATCATTTAAGATATGCTCCAGGAAGGTGAGTACATATTCCGTATCATATTTCTGAATGCCGTCATCTTCAAAATATTTGACAAGGGAGAGCGGCGTCATGGAAAGGCGGTAGGATTTGTCGCTAATCATGACATCAAAAATATCGGCAATCATGACAAGCTTCGTGAATCTGCTAAGTTCATCGCCCGTTAAGCCGTATGGATAGCCGCTTCCGTCACACCGTTCGTGATGCGTAAGTGCAGTATCCTTGACTGATTCGGGAATGCTCCGGTATTTGTTTAACAGGTGAAATCCCTCAACGGGATGGGTTTTGATAATCGTCCATTCCTCGTGGGTGTACTTTCCCGTTTTTTCAACAATTCCCGAAGGCAGCATCAGCATGCCGCAATCATGGAACAGACCGCATGCCGTGGCTGTCAGCTGCTCTTTTTTTGAAAAGCCGAGCCAATAGGAAAAGATGTTCGACAACAGTGCCACGCTGATGCAATGGCTGTACGCAGAAGTATCCATACTGCGCATATTTAAAAGAATGTCAAGGATTGCATCGTTTTTGCCTTCCTGTGGGAGAAGCGACATCACCTCCCGCAGCAAATCATCAGAAAAAAAAGGCTCATTTTTGGAAACGGAACCTGTCAGAACCATGCAAAAGTGTTCTGAACAGTGTTTAAACGCACTGGAAAAGGAACCAATGTCCACTACGGTATCCTGTGTGCCGGCAGTACCATTATCTGCCGGATGCGGCGTAAGCGGACAGGATAAATCGGTTGCGTTGTCTTTCTCAATATTTACATAATACACATAATAATTCTCAAGCTGGGCAATGATATTTGGGGTAAATACCGTTCCCTTCGGAACAATCGTCCGGTTATCGGAAGATAAAACATCCTCAGCAGCAACCATGCCCGGAATTAACTGCGCAATTGATATTCGTTTCATTTGTACCTCCGTAATTGCAATAGGTTTCGGATTTTATATATTCGGGGCATTTTTTGCGTGTGTTTCTTCGATAATCTGCTTAAAATATACGCCCAGATGTTTTTGCTGTTCTTTTGGAATCTCCTTGACGCAAAGCGGTTTTCCATATTCAATAATCACATGCGCTTTTCTGATAAAAGGAAAATGGTTTTCAAGTATGGCGGCACTGTTGACGATTGTAACCGGAACAATCGGACAGCCGGTCTTTACGGCAATTTTAAAGCTGCCTTCATTAAATGGAAGAAGCCTGCCTTCTGTCTTTGCCCTTGTACCTTCCGGGAAAATGCAGACGGACTTGCCGCTTTTTATCAGGTCGATTGCCTGCAGGATTGTCTGCAGACCTGCCTTAATGTCCTTGCGGTCTAAAAAGAGACAGTGCAGATTTCGCATCCAGACATTGAGCAGGGGAACCTTCTCAATCTCTTTTTTGGAAATATATCCTGTTGGGCGTGACACTTTCGGATAGGTCAGAACAATATCGAAATAACTTCTGTGATTGCCCACATACAATACAGGGGTATCAGAAGGGACGTTTTCGAGTCCGATATAATCGACTTTCGTCCCTGCCAAAAAGCGTACACAGCGAAATGCCCAGTTTACGATGGCAAGGCTTGACCTGCTTTTTAAACCGGGGTTCAATCTGCCAATAACGGATTCAGCAATCATGACGGGAATTGTCAGGGTTAAAAAGAGAACTACAAAGGATACCACCAAAACCAGTCTTATCATAAAGTATCTTAATCCTTCCTTTTTGATAAATTTTATATTAATATTTTATAC
>DKYC01000025.1 GCA_002492295.1 Lachnospiraceae bacterium UBA7110 | reverse complement strand
ATCGGCCGTTTTTTCACAATACTTTAGTTATTTTCAAAATATTATGTAAATTCATTATATACTCTAATAATTATTTTGTAAACTACTAAATTTACAGAATATTCGTCATTTTGTGCAGTCAGCACCAAAAATTCAGCTTCAATATGCCTTTTTCATGCTATTTTCTAGCCCGCGCACGCGCCAGCATTTTCTTTACATAAATACCCGTATAGGAATTTTTATCCTCTGCAATCTTCTCCGGCGTACCCTCGGCAATCACCGTACCGCCCCCGTCGCCTCCCTCCGGTCCAATATCAATAATATAATCGGCGGTTTTAATCACATCAAGGTTATGCTCAATCACGACAACTGTATTGCCACCCTCCGTTATCCGCTGCAGAATTTCCACAAGCTTGTGCACATCGGCAAAATGCAATCCCGTCGTCGGCTCGTCCAAAATATAAATCGTCTTTCCCGTACTCCTGCGGCTTAGCTCCGTCGCAAGCTTAATGCGCTGTGCCTCGCCGCCCGAAAGCGTTGTTGACGGCTGCCCAAGCCTGATATAAGACAGCCCCACGTCATAGAGCGTCTCAATCTTTCTTTTAATAGAAGGAACAGGCTCAAAAAACGTAAGCGCCTCTTCCACCGTCATGTCCAGCACGTCATAGATATTCTTTCCTTTATATTTGACCTCAAGCGTCTCGCGGTTATAACGTTTTCCCTGACACACCTCGCAGGGGACATACACGTCGGGAAGAAAATGCATCTCGATTTTGATAATCCCGTCCCCTCCGCACGCCTCGCAGCGCCCGCCCTTTACGTTAAAGCTGAAACGCCCTTTGGCATAGCCTCTTGCCTTCGCGTCTACAGTTGATGCAAACAAATCACGGATTTGGTCAAACACCCCTGTATAAGTCGCCGGATTGGAACGGGGCGTCCTTCCGATGGGCGACTGGTCGATATTAATCACCTTGTCAAGCTGTTCAATTCCCTCTATCTTTTTGAATTTTCCGGGAAGCGTCCGCGCACGGTTCAGCTTCTTCGCAAGATATTTATACAGGATTTCATTCACAAGCGAAGATTTTCCCGAACCGGACACCCCTGTCACACAGGTAAACACCCCCAGCGGGAATCTCACGTCAATATTCTTGAGATTATTCTCCGCCGCGCCTCTCACCGTAAGCCAGCCCGTCGGTTTCCTACGCGTTTCGGGCACTGGAATTTGCAGCTTACCGCTCAAATACTGTCCCGTAATGGATTCCTCGACCTGCATAATCTCCTGCGCCGTACCTTCCGCCACGACCTCGCCGCCATGTTCCCCTGCTCCCGGTCCGATATCGACGATATGGTCCGCCGCAAACATTGTATCTTCATCATGCTCCACAACAAGCAGCGTGTTGCCAAGCCCCTGCAAATTTCTAAGCGCCGCAATCAGCTTATCATTATCACGCTGGTGCAGACCGATGCTTGGCTCATCAAGAATATAACAAACCCCGACAAGACCCGAACCGATCTGCGTTGCAAGACGGATCCGCTGTGCCTCGCCGCCCGAAAGCGACGCCGTTCCTCTTGCCAGGTTCAGGTACTCCAGACCCACGCTCGCAAGAAAACCCACCCGTGCCTTGATTTCCTTTAATATACGCTTTCCGATTAGCTGCTGCTGCTTTGTCAGTTCCATCGTACCCAAAAAATCATACAAGGTTTTAATGGACATCGACGTAATTTCATAAATGTTTTTATCACAGACTGTAACCGCAAGCGAGCTTTTTTTCAGCCGCTTTCCACCGCATTCCTTACAGGGCGTAATCCGCATAAACGTCTCATACTCGCTCTTCATCGTTTCTGACGACGTTTCCCGGTATCTTCGCTCCACATTTTTAACCAGTCCCTCAAACGCAACCGGATACCTGCCCTCGCCGCGCTGTCCCTTGTAATAAACGATAACCTCTTTTCCGTGCGTACCGTTTACCAAAACATCCTGAACCTCATCGGAAAGCTCCTCAAACGGCGTGTCAAGCGAAAAATGGTATTCCTCGCTAAGTGCCTGCAAAATCGCATTCGTAAAGCTGTTTTTATCCGTACAGGACTGCCAGCCCATCACCGTAATCGCGCCCTGATTAATACTAAGGCTCCTGTCCGGAACCATCAAATCCATGTCAAACTCCATTTTATAGCCAAGCCCAAAGCATTCCGGACAGGCACCGAACGGGTTGTTAAAAGAAAAGCTTCTCGGCTCCACCTCGTCAATACTGATATTGCAGTCCGGACACGAAAAGCTGTCCGAAAAGTTCATCGTCTCGCCATCTACCACATCAACAAGCAAAAGACCGTCCGAAAGCGCCATAACATTTTCAATCGAATCCGTAAGCCTGCGCTCCATGCCTGCCTTTACAACAAGCCGGTCAACGATAATTTCAATATTATGCTTAATATTTTTCTCCAGCTTAATCTCCTCGGACAAATCGTACATATTTCCGTCAACGCGCACTCTGACATAACCGCTCTTTCGCGCACGGTCAAACACCTTTGCGTGCTCTCCCTTCCGTCCCCGCACCACGGGCGCCATTAACTGGATTTTTGTGCCCTCCGGAAGCTCCATAATCTGGTCGGTCATCTGGTCAATCGTCTGACGTTTAATCTCCCTGCCGCAGTTTGGACAATGCGGGATACCGATACGCGCATACAAAAGCCGGAAATAATCATAAATTTCCGTAACCGTTCCCACTGTAGAACGCGGGTTTCTGTTGGTGGACTTTTGGTCAATGGAAATCGCTGGAGAAAGACCCTCGATGCTCTCCACATTCGGCTTTTCCATCTGCCCCAAAAACTGCCTTGCGTAAGAGGACAGCGATTCCATATATCTGCGCTGCCCTTCCGCATAAATCGTGTCAAAGGCAAGCGACGATTTTCCTGAACCCGAAAGTCCCGTCAGCACCACAAATTTATTTCTTGGAATATCCAAATTTATATTTTTCAGATTGTGCTCATTTGCCCCCCGAATCCTTATTAGTTCCCCTTTGGGAAGCATTTTCAACTGTTGTCCGTTCATATCAAACCTCCATTTTATTATAAAGAACGCTGCCCTTGCGTTCTTTCGTGTGAAGCTTTAGATTTTCTTAGTCAGCGTCTTTTGCTGACTTAGAAAACCTCTTCACACTGCATTGAGCATTTTCTTTAAGTCCATCATCTTGTCACGCAGCTCCATCGCCGCCTCGAAATTCAAATCGGCAGCCGCCTTGCGCATATTCTTCTCCACCGTCGCAATCAGCTTTTTCAGCTCTTTCTCGTTCATCGACTCCGGGTCCTTTGCAAAGGTCTGCTCCTCCTTCGCCACCGCTTTCGATATACTGATTAAATCACGCACTGCCTTCTTGATTGTCTGCGGCGTAATCCCATGCTCCTCATTATATTTCTGCTGGATTGCACGCCTTCTCGCCGTTTCGTCTAACGTCACCTGCATCGAATCCGTAATCACATCCGCATACATCACAACGTGCCCCTCCGCATTTCGCGCCGCACGCCCGACTGTCTGTATTAACGAGGTTGCAGAACGCAGAAATCCTTCCTTATCTGCATCCAATATCGCTACCAGCGAAATTTCCGGAATATCCAAACCCTCCCGCAAAAGGTTGATACCGACAAGCACATCAAACACATCAAGACGCATATCACGGATAATTTCCGCACGCTCAAGCGTATCAATATCCGAATGCAGATACTTGACGCGGATTCCCACTTCACTCATATACTTCGTCAAATCCTCCGCCATGCGCTTTGTGAGCGTCGTAACCAACACCTTATTATGCTTTTGCGTCTCTGCGTTAATTCTCGAAATCAAGTCATCAATCTGTCCCTCAACAGGGCGCACGATAATCTCCGGGTCCAAAAGTCCCGTAGGACGTATAATCTGCTCCGCCCGCAAAAGCTCATGCTCATTTTCATAGACATTCGGCGTTGCCGACACAAAAAGCATCTGGTCTATTTTCTGCTCGAACTCATCAAACTTTAACGGTCTGTTATCCAGCGCTGACGGAAGCCGGAAACCGTACTCCACAAGCGTCGTCTTTCTGGAACGGTCGCCCGCGTACATTCCGCGTATCTGCGGTATCGTCATATGCGACTCGTCAATTATAATAAGGAAGTCTTCCTTAAAAAAGTCTATCAGGCAATACGGCGGTTCGCCCTCTTTCGTGCCGCTCAAATGTCTGGAATAGTTCTCAATGCCGGAACAAAATCCGGTTTCCCGAAGCATTTCCACATCAAAATTCGTGCGCTCCGAAATGCGCTGTGCCTCAAGCAGCTTGTCCTCACTCTTGAAATACCGCACGCGTTCCTTCATTTCCGCCTCAATATTTTCACAGGCAATTTTAATCTTCTCAGGCGCCACCACATAATGCGATGCCGGAAAAATCGTAATGTGCTCTAATGTAGCGTTCACCTTGCTTGTCACAGGGTCAATCTCACAAATCCGGTCGATTTCGTCTCCAAAATATTCTACACGGATCAGATAATCACCGCCCTGCGCAGGATTGATATCCACCACGTCACCATGCACACGAAAGCGTCCCCGCTCAAGGTCAATATCATTCCTGTCATACTGCATCTCAATCAACGCATGGATAACAGTATCTCTGTCCTTTGTCATTCCCGGCCGCAGCGAAAGCATCATTCCCTGATATTCATCCGGACTGCCCAAGCCGTAAATACACGATACCGAAGCTACCACCACCACGTCCCTGCGCTCCGTCAGCGACGCCGTCGCGGAAAGGCGTAGCTTTTCGATTTCGTCATTGATGGAAGAATCCTTCGCAATATAAGTATCTGACGAAGGGATATAAGCCTCCGGCTGATAATAGTCGTAGTACGACACAAAATATTCTACCGCGTTTTCCGGGAAAAATTCCTTAAACTCACCATAGAGCTGTCCCGCAAGCGTTTTGTTATGCGCGATGACAAGCGTCGGCTTATTCAGCGCCGCAATAATGTTTGCCATTGTAAACGTCTTACCGGAACCCGTAACGCCCAGCAGTGTCTGAAACTGGTTGCCTTCTTCAAAGCCTTTCACCAAAGCTTCTATCGCCTGCGGCTGGTCGCCGGTGGGCTTGTATTCCGAGTGGAGTTGAAAGTTTTTTTGTTCGATGAACGTTTTTTGTTCGATGAACGTTTTTTGTTCATTTTGCACAAATAC
>DKYC01000157.1 GCA_002492295.1 Lachnospiraceae bacterium UBA7110 | reverse complement strand
TAGTAATATAACCGTTCTGCTTTACGAGTCTGACCATATCATCTGAAATACTCTTATCTATAATTAAATACTTATGGTTATTACCGAATTCAGTCAACCATGAATAGACTTCCAATCCATATACTGTATTTCCCAATATGCCATATGTTTTATTCAAATCCGTTATTTCTTTAATATATTCGCGTAAATAAGAACTTGTATTTTCCCCTTGAAACTCTCCCGGACAATCTGATAATTTCATATATCTTTTAATACCGTGTGTCTCCAGTTCATCTACTGCTTTCTGTTCAAAAGTATGTGCAATAACCAGGATTGTTTCACAAAATTTTTTATTCCCAATATATTCTTCTAAACTAATAACCTTTTTCCCACAAAAGCAGCTTCCTATTTTTTCGGTGCTTTTATCAACAAACGCGACAACATCATCTTTTTTCAAGTGTCTAAATAACCGTCTTCCTCTTAGTCCCGCTCCCCATATCACATATTTCATCCGTATCTCCTGTTTTCATTATCGACTATCTTAATTTGTTTTGCTGCCGGAATTTCATCTAAATTATCGCATCCAAATCCCCCACAAATTTTGCAAAAGTCCAAACTTCCTCCCTCTATGTTTCCTGCACACAGTTCCAAAATTGCTTTACGAGATTTCAAGTCATTTTTATTAATTCGAGCCAAATCAATGTAAGACTTTTCACTGTGAGGAATTAAATTGCCTAACTGGGCTGCACGATCCGCAACACAATAGTAAATTTTTCCGTCTATCAAATCATGGCAAGCCGTACTGCAGCAAATCATATGCTTTTGGGCACTGATTGTATCATATTGAATTTTTTTTCGCGGAAATCCCAAATCAAACCATACCATATTGACAGTCCGCACGATATTTATCTGATGTTCCTCAAACAGCTTACATAATCTGTCCAATTTTTCTTTATAATCAACAGAATTAGAATAATCACTAATAGAAATACCTATATCATATTTTTTAAGTAATTCTATTACCTTCATATCGGGAATAATAGTACCATTTGTGATAATTCCAAAGTAGCCTATCTTTTCTCTATATTTGCCTAATATCTCAATAATTTCACATAGTTGAGGGTGTAAAAATGGTTCTCCTCCATAAAGATTCATGTCCTGAACTCTATCCACATTATCAAAAAAAAGGGAAACACTTCTTTCTATCTGTTCTAACGTTTCATGACATTTTTCCTTTATATATGGAATAAACGCAGAACAGCTCTCACAATTGAGGCTACAATAGGAGGTGATTGGAATATCTGCCTTTTCCACACATACCATCCCCCTATATTTATAGTACCATTCCGCAAAAAATTGATTCCAAATTGTAAAATCAGCATATTCAACCAATCCCATCTCCTGCAATTGATTGCTGATTTGAGCATAGAAAAAAGCCTGCGTTGTGACAATTATTCTATAATTGTGTAATATGTTTTCCGCATCCTTCACACCCATAATTTTGATATCATCTATAACTTTATCTTTTTTATCCTCATCATTATCTATAATTGCAACAATGTGAAAACTCTTTCGCAGATAGGGAACTATTCTGCTTCCATATCTCCCATATCCAAAGACAACAATATTTTTTAAATCATTCCAATGCGCATCATCCAATCTGTCTATTTTTGTATCCATGCCAGTATCCTCCAAATGACAGTAAACACTTTTGTCTATACATCATTTGTATAAACATTTACTACTCTCTGACGTGTATCTATCGAAAATGAATTTATGAGTATAAAACCATTTTGTTCAAAAGACTCGCGAGCCAGTGTATAAGGGTTTCTTACTATAACCGTTATTTTTCTTGGATTCCTTTCTTCACTTTCTCTAATATTTTTTGCTAATTTTTTCCAATGTTCCCCATCACTTAAAAAGCAATAAAACCAATTATATGTATCTAATTCGGATGTCAACTGCATTGCATCCCTACAAAGCAACTCTACTTTCCCGCTTATCTTTTTATCAATCAAATCTATATTATGTTTTAGAACATGATAAATTCTTTCTTCTAATTCAACTCCACCAACCTTTTCAAATCCGTAATCAAGAAGGGAAAATACTCCCCCTCCTTTCCCTGCTCCAATATCCATAATTGCATCCGAAGCATTCGGAATGCAATGACATTTATCCAAAATGCTAAAAATCTCTCTCACAGTGGTAACCTTGTACCCGACACAGATTCCTTCCCTATCATAGTAAGATCTGTCAATTTCCGTTACAAAATTACATCCGTACTTATATTCCAAATATTCCAAAAATTGTATATCTCTATTACCAGTTTTTCGTTGTGTAAATACATCTAGGCTATTATCCGATTCCCATACCTTATTTTTTCCATAGACAATCTCACAAAAGTCAAAATAGTCTTTTCCTTCTGTAAATCCAAGTTTTTTTAATTTGTCCTTTGCCTTTTTACTATCCGCGAACGTAATCCAAATAATGGCATTATTTATATCTTTATAGTTAAAATCAAACACAGATGGCGGGAAACTTGGAAAATTATATGGGATATTGGTTTTCATATTTTCCCTTACAATAAAATCTATTTTTATACTATGATAATAATCAGCATACCATTGTATAAATTGACCGCTTCTTCCATATCCATATAGTACAACACGTCTGTTTATCGCCTTTATCATAACACTGTCTAATTTTTTTCTTAATTCCTCAAATATTTCTAACATCCACAGTATACCGCCTTTTTCGTTTCACTCATGTGATATATATTTTTTTATCAGACTGATTGTTTGCCCCATTGTTTGTTTATCCGCTATTGCAATTCTTGCAACCATCTCACCTTTATCCTCAAACAGCCGAATTAAAATACCTGCTTTCTTCAAAGTTTCCTTCAGTTTCAGCATATCTGCATTTTCAATTTCTACTGCCACAAAATTAGAACATGACTGAAACGCACGTACACCCGGAATGCAGTTGAGTTCGTCCAAAAAATACACTTTTGATGCATTCAGTTCGTCGTTCATCTTTTCATAATATACTTTATCATGCAGTGCTTCCACAGCCATTCTTCGTGATATGGAACTTTCCCGAAACAGTGGTAAATCAAGTCCATAAATATGTTTTACCTTGGAATTGCAAAATCCATATCCGACACGCATATTGGCAAGACCATAATACTTTGAAAAGGTTCTCGAAATAATGATATTCGAATAGGACTCCACTAATCTTCTAACATCAATATCCTCTTCCGAAAACCCCCAATATGCCTCATCTAACAATATCAGGGATTCTGGATTTTCTTTTACGATTATCTCAACTGCTTTTCCATCAATTTTACAACCTGTAGGATTATGCGGGCTTGTTATCACGATTATCTTAGGATTATACTTTTTAGCTTTCTTTAATATATCCTCCACATCAACGTAATAAGAATAGTCGTCTTTTAAAATATCGTAATAATATACATCACAGAACTTTTCCTTAGCCAAACTTGCATAATAGCTCCATCCGGGATTCGATGTTAATACACAGTTCCCTCTTTCTAACGCAATTGAAAAGACCGATTTTATCAGCTCTGCTGAACCATTATGAATATATATATCATCCTCTGGAATTGAAAAAAACGATGATATTTCCTCTACCAGGAAATCCTTAGTTGCCATATCATACTCATATAAATCCTGCAGTTTAACATTCTTTAAGACCTCAAGGCACTTCGGACTGGGACCAAATGTATTTTCATTTAAATGAAGCCGACCCGTATGCTGATCTGTTGTCGCGGAATTATAACGTTCAATATCACCGTATTTTTCAAATATATTTGGAACTTTTATTTTAACTTTTGAATTTTCCTCAAGCACCTTATCCCGATATTTTCCAAAATCCGGATCAAATGCAATTACATCATCGACAGTGTCAAACTCCTGCACAATTTCATCGGAATACTTTACCAATAAAATCGGAAGTTCCTCAATGTGCTTAATATGAAAATCATCCCACAGCATCGTCTTAGTTTCCGGATTACTGTATTCCGCTTCCAAATATTTTATAAACTTGTCACTAAACTGTTTTGAAAAAAAGGCTTCCCCAATGGTATACCACGCATGGCTTCCCCCTTTATGTATTTCTGTTATATAATCTCCTTTCATAGCAGTTACGCAATGCTCTTCTGCATATTCTTCCGTATACTTACAAGAATAATATGAATCATAAACATATTCTTTAAATACGTTAATATTAAAATAATTATCTGAACAGCAAATAAAACTGTTTTTAATATAATCTTTTGCGGCATAAAGAGAAGAAATATTGTTATATCTGTAATAATCATCATTTTCAACAATTATCACACCATACTTTTCTTCCAAATATCGAAACTGCTCTTTCAGATAACCAACTACTACTATGATTTTTGAAATCCCCGCTTCCATCAGCTGTTTAATCTGTCTCTCAATCAGTTTCTCTCCTTTAACTTCGTAAAGACCTTTTGGCACAAAGCGGGATAACGGAAGGCTTCTTAATCCGAAACCTGCTGCCATTATGATTGCATTATCAACCTTATACTCATTTAAGTTTTCATATCCCAGCGGTGTAATGCCATTATCCAGCCAGCGCTTTTCTTCCAGTCCATTTATTACTTCTTCAATTTGTCGCTCTTCATATCCTGTCACGGACGCAATCTGGCTTTTCAAAACATTTCCATTCTGCTTATAAATCGCATATAAAACATTGAATTCATCAATCCGCATATTTCATTCCCCTTCTACTATTTCTTTATCAAACGCAATATATGTCGCTGTATGTTTTGGTACTCTCTTCTCTTTTGGAGGAAGCTCCATATAATCATCCCCAAACATGAAGCTTAGAAACCCATCATAATCAACAGGTGCCTTCACAATCAAATTTTCAAATTCAATTTCACAAAATTTATCCATCCACTCTCTTAAAAATCCCCTGTTTTCTTCCGGTGCCCCCCACCCCAATGTTCTAATCAGTCTTGTATCCTGATTTCTATATTGATCTGTAAGTCTTTCAAATTCATCAAACGCAATTTTTGCCGGTAATAACCTTAAAATTTGATAAATACCTCTTTGCACCATATTTGTGCCATGTACTGCACCTACCGGAGCATACAAGATTTTCCTTGCTATCCAGCATCTAAAATTAAATATTGCCTTAAAAGGCTGTTTTTCCGGCATGCCGTCACACGGAAATATATCTATGAAAATACCTCTTTGCATAGTGAGCATTTCCTGATTTTTACGGCTAAAATAAGTTCCTTTTCTCAAAATCCTTGCATATCCCCAACGATATCCGGGATCCGTCTTATATGTCTGTAAGAAATACTTTTCAGAATCAAGTTCCTCCTTACAAATTTCACAAAACTTATCATAATCTTTTCTAAGCATCCTAATATCAATATCATCATCCCATGGAATAAACCCTTTATGTCTGACAGCACCCAATAATGTGCCGCCATCCAATTCGTAATGAATGTTATTCTGCCTGCAAATCCTGTCCGCTTCCTTAAGCATGTCCAGTTCTATCAGTTGAAGTTTACGTATTGTTTCAGTTGTATACTTAAATTCATTCATTTCCTTTTCCCTATGCCAACTTTATCCCATATTCAAACTTCAGATTATTTTCAAATGCTTTTGCTTTCCGACATTATATATCGCTTTTCATTCGCTATATTAATCTATAAAGACTATATAAATTTTTCAATAATTGCTTTTACCGCTGCCGGCGCACTCGCTAAAATTATATCCATTGCTGCCTTTCCGGCTTTCTTTAGCAACGATTTGCACTTGTCATTCTCCTTTTTTGCAGCATACACAGACAGGTTATGACATATAGTATAATTTCTCTCATTTTTGGCAAAATTCTTTTTCCTTTCTAAGGCAAATTCTTTTAGCGTCTCCCATTCTTCATCAGATACAGTATTACTATTGGTTACTGTATTATTTTTTCCTGTGATATTATCCCCGCCTGTACTAATGCCGCCTACTGCAGTTCCTGACCCTAAACCGACTGTATTCCCTTCTCCCGACACACTTATATCTCCACATTTTATAATCTCCTCATTTTTGTATGTCCTATTATCCATTATCATTACATTATCCCTTCCACTATAAAATCCGCTCTTATTATTCATACATGCCAATACTGCCGCTCTAACCTCTTTTAGGAAATAATAATCCCTGGTTTCTATATCAAAAAATCTGCCTGCATGATTCTGAATCCGCAAATCATAAACCGGTATTCGATTTTCAAAAAAAAGATTTACCATATAATATACGGCAGCCACCAATGTACAAATTCCAATTATTCTGACAATCGGTACAGGAATAGAAACTAAAATGATTCCTACCAACAATACTTTTAGATATTTTATATAACCTCTTTTCTTCTGCTCAAATGTTTCCATGAAAGAAATAGCATCTAAAGGAATGATTTCATTATCATTACAAACAATTACACCCTTGCCTATTTTTAGATTGCTGCCCTCTAACACATATTTATTTTCTTTTGGTTTTAACTCATTTAATAAATTCTTTAGGTTTTCCATTCTACTGTCCTTCCCTGTATCGGTATTCGAAGAATCGATATATGATCCATTATTATCGGAGCTGTTACATCAAAAAATCTGATGCAAACTATGACAATTCCATACTTTACATCAGATTTCATTTACCTTATATCCCTTATTCTCTTTTAAACTACGGCTTCAATAAGTGTTTTCCCTGCTATCCACAGCTCTTTCACTCCAATCGCTTTCTTCTTATTAAAATTAAAGCTAATCATGTACCCCTTCTTTAGGTGAAAATAATCAAGGTACTCCACAAGCTGCCATTCGCCGCGCTCATTATACTCATTTCCATGCCATATCTTAAGTTCTATGACAAACTGCTGTCCCAAATAATCCACAACCACATCTGTCCGTTTCGCATCTCTTGTCTGCGCTTCAATATAATAATTTCCGGTACCGTTTATAATCGGTTTCAGATACAGCAGGAAAAGCTTGCGTCCATAAGCTTCGATGAATTTCTCATCATTTCCGCCATAAACATCTGAAAAGTGCTCTGCAAACTTTTTCAGTACCAAATCCATATCAAGGCGCCGTCCTGCGATAAACTGGTTTTTGCTGCCCTGTCCATAAAAATACATATCACTTCTGACCGCTTCCTGTGCGATAAACAGATTCAGCAGATACATTTCAAAAATACGGTTCGCAATTGCAACATGACCGTCTTCTTCCTTCAAAAAGCCAAACATCACACCCAAATTCATTGATTTTTCTGCAGGGCTAAACGGTATTTTTCTTCCCTGATACAAAATTTGTTCCATAATATCCCGCAAGTCCTGATAAATGTCTATCTGTTTTATCATGCTGTCAAACAGCGGCGTATTTTCTTTCAACAGAAGCTTAACTGCCTCCTCAATGCCCCGCTTCGTCCAGACATCGCTCATGCACTCAAAACCCTTTTTGTCAGGAACATCTTCATCAAGGTATTTACAGATTACGGAAACAAGGTACGGATAACCGGACGTATACTGGTAAATCTCCTCTGCTACCTCTGCTATCTGCATCCCAGTCTGATGGTCTTCTTCATATTCCGCAAGCATAGCTGCTATCTGATCTGATGAAAAACTCATTTCAATCTTAAATTTTGCCGCAATATTCCACGGGCTATTGTACTGATGTTCTTCCGCAGGGCGTATTTTTAGTTTTAAATTTTTAATATCGTACACGCCTGCGAGAATGACCGAATAAAATGTCGGTTGGTTTTCTCTGTTCAGATAATAACCTCTAAGCTGTGCAAGAAAGTCGATAAATGCCTGATTGTTTGACGCACTGTCTACCTCGTCAATCATTAGGACAATGGGTTTTTTTGAGGTTTCACATATCCTGCTTAAGTGCCAAAACATTTCCTTCATGGTTTTCTTTTCCTGGCTTTTCAAACCGCTTAAAGATTGTAATGCTTCCGAAGAAATCAAGTTCATTGAATCTTTTTCGGAAAAAAACAGTTCTTCAACATACTCAATAAAAGACAGCACAAAGGTCTGCTCATCCGCAAAATTGGCTGTACTCATCATCTGAAAATCCATAGAAAGAACAATATAAGCATTTTGTAAATACTCTGCCAGTGCCCTAAGTGTCGTAGTTTTGCCATATTGCCTTCCCTTATTAATCACAAAATATTTTTTTCTGTCTACATACAGCTTTTTTATTTTTTCCAGTCTGTCATCAAGACGCACCATATAATGTTCACTTGATTTACATAATCCCTCCGTGTTAAAATACCGCATTCTATTTCTTCCCCTTCGCCACAAATGATAATTTTTATGCTGCTGACTTTATTCTACCATTGCAACTAAAATATGTAAACAAAGGAAATTACATAACAATCTAATGTAAAGTATGAAATTGTCAAGGTTCCTATTTCTTTATATACAAATATTAGATAATAGCTAATTTAGATAGGCTTCCGGCTCATTCAATATAATGTCTGTTATCCCTTGTGCCTCTAGTTTGGTAAAATCCAGTCTGCCTCCTGTCGGTTTTTCCGGATACAAATGTCCTGACATCCATGCCCGTACGGTATATCCGGCAAGCTGTCCTGCCGGCAGGTCGATTCCTCTCCAAAACGGGTGAAGCGCTGCTGCCCCGCATCCGCCTTTCAGTTTATACATGCAATCGGACACTTTGCTGTCAAGGATTCCAAGCTCCGCATTTGAATCAAGCAATCTCATTTTTTCCAACGATTTCGCATAAAAAGTGGAATATACGACTGCCTTCTCCAATCCCCGCTTATGAACCATCTCAACGATTTTCTCTTCCATCCCATCATAAGGGTACACACTGTTTTTCAATTCTATGTTTAGCTTTAACCCTGATTTCAGCCGTGTTTCCAGTAAGTCAAAAACTTCTTCCATTGTTGGAATTGATTGTGTCGGATTATCGCCTGCATAAATATGCAGCCCCCTTAACTGATGCAGTGTATAGTCTCTTACATACCCTGTACTTTCCGTAACCCTGTCAACACGTTCATCATGAATTACTACCAGCTCCCCGTCTTTTGTGAGCTGAATATCAAGTTCGATTCCCGTAAGCCCTTGCACATTCATTGCTTTTTCAAACGCAAGCAACGTATTTTCGGGATACATTTGGCTGCATCCCCTATGCGCCCATATCTCCATTTATTAATTCCCCATTCTTACCAAAAGCTACAAACTTGGACATAAGCACAAATTTGTCGGTTGAAAAATCTATGATTTTTCAACCTGTCTTCCCTGCGACTTTAAAAATGCTTCCATAATCTCAGCCATTGCAACACTGTCGCCTCTTGTCAGTTTAAAATCCTTCTTCCTGTCACCATTAATTCTGGATAACAAATCACTGATTTCATACCGAAGCCCGTCTCCGAGAAACCGTTCCGAAAACCGTTCCACATCATCCGGATTTTCACGGTGTACCTCAAAGTAATTTGTCTTCCACCAAGGTGCTTCCGCTGTAATATAACCTCTTGTGCCTGATATCAGCAGTTTTCCCTCCGATTTTACGCCAAGTCCGCATTTCACAGTGGCTAGACCATTTGGATAACGCAGGTAAACCTTTGTATAAATATCGATTCCGTAATCATTGCAGACTGTTTCAAATTGAATATTTTCATAATTATGCCCATATATTTTTAATATAGGAAGCAGACAATAACTTCCAAGCTCCGTAAAGCTTCCCCCATATTTTTCATCCGTTAACTCCCTGCTATTGTCATCTTCCAGTTTTGTAAAACAGGCTTCCACATCCTTAATGGCTCCAATCGCCCCGCCGCACGCAATCCCAAGCAATTTCGTAAAGCCAGGACAGTATGCTGTCTTTAGCCCTTCAACCAATACAAGGCTGTTTCTCTTCGCAAGCTCAAACAGCTCTTCCGCCTGTACTTTGGAAAGGCACATCGGTTTCTCGCAGAGAACATGTTTTCCATGCTCCAGCGCCTGTTTTATGTATTGATAATGTGTCTCATGCGGCGACGCAATATAGGCAATATCCAATGAATCATAAAATTCCCCAATATCCTCATACGCATCAATTCCCCACCTGTTTGCAAACAGCTGGGCACTTTTTATATGCGGATTGTACACGCTTTGTGTGTTCACTCCGCTCACAAGTGCCGCCTCTGTCACAAAACGGTTTGCAATGCGCCCTGTACCTATAATGCCAATTCTCTGTATTGACATTTTTTGCGTACGAAGCATTGTACTGGATATATTCTTTGTCCTGTCAAGATAAATTACCTTACAATAATCCTTTAAATAATCAAACTTCCCTGTCCAGTCAGAGCCCACTGTAAAAATATCTATATTATATTTTTTAATGTCCCTGAATTTCTGTCCCTGTGATTCTTCCACAATAATCTCATCTGCAAATCCTGTCTTTTTAACATTTTCAATTCTAGTCATCAGGGAATCCATCACATTAAGTTTTCCCCTTGCCTGATCGTATTCCTCTGATGTTACACCGACAATCAGATAATCACCCAGCTGCCTTGCACGCTGTAACAGCCTATAATGTCCCTCATGCAGAAGGTCAAATGTTCCATATGTTATTACCTTTACCATCCTGCCCTCCCACACCTTATTTTGCAGAACTTTCCTATTTTACCTGCACAATTTATCCTCCATATATATTGTCTCTGCATTTATATGGTTTCTTTTATAAATTCATGTACCTTTTTCCCACAACTTCCGTCATTATTTGCCGCAATTTCTCCGTATGACTTCAATTGCTTTTCCCTGTCAAACTGTTTTCCCGTAATGTTATCGTCCAAAAAATTCTTCAATGAATTAAATGCGTTTTCACAGCAACAATATTTCAACCACTGCGAACAGTCATTAAAACCATCCTCATGCTGTTTCAACTCATCTATGTTAAACTTGATTTCAATCTCATTTAGCTTGTTTTTTTCTATGTCGAAATCATATAACTTTCTTTCGGGATGATAAAACAACTTGTACCTTTCTTTCTCTTTAATCGACCGTACAAATCTATACTTTCCTGATGTATAAAAATATTCTTTAGAAATGACCTCCATATTCTCTTTGTTTGGAATTGGCACATCCCATTCAGAAAATGCTCCCGTTTCTGTATCCAATTTTATGTCCATATTTCCCCAGTTTTGGGTAAAAAAAATTGTTTTTCCAACAAACGCCATTCCACCTAACGGATATTCATCTGCCAATGTTTTATGGACTGGGTGGAAACATTTAAAACCTTTGGGAAAACCTGTATATTCCCTTATGATTCCTGTTTTTGGATTCCACTTTAAGATTGTCTGACCTCTGTATGGCAACATCCATATACTGTTATTTTTTTCCACCATAGAAATATATCCACCCTGGTTCTGAGTGTGTAAGTCAATTACTTTTGATTTCCCGCTTTCTATATTAAGCGCATATATACTACCATCCATAGGCGACGCGATATACAGTATACCGTCAATAATCCAAGAGCCACCTGTCACTTTCTCGTTGCGTTCATTGACTTTTACAAACACGCTGATATTATCTTCAAGGTATTGTATTTTATTGGTTTCCGTATCATATACAACTAATGCAGGATAGTTAAGTGGTAGCAGAATAAGATATTTTCCATATGACCACGCACTAAAAAATGCACCGCTGTTGCTGCCATTTCGTTTTTCAAGCTCAATTGTTCTTTCAATTCCTTTGTCGTTAAGCACGAGAATGTTTTGTGCATTTCTTGGACACGCATATTTTTTCCCGTTTATTTCCAGTACCGTTACGTAATACGCCCCACCAGCATACTCTGATAAATCGCAAAAATACTTATAATCATATTGATATGAATTCGACACATATAGCTTATTTCCCTGCACAATCGCAAACCTGTCTTTCTCAAAATAACTGAACCCAGTCCCAACAATCTGCCCTCTCCAGCTATCCTCCTTTGGCAGACTATGAATCTGATTATTCAAAATAAACACCGGCTTTCCCACAACACCAAACACGGAAGTCACCGATGTTCCTGCATCCCCAATATACGCATCACTCCAAGATATCGCATCCGTCATATCCGGCGTATCGTCAAAAATACCGATATCATTTTCAATAAAATATCTTTTTACCCGCAAAAACTCCGCTTTATACCCCGGACGCATTGAATCAAACGTTGATTCCAAAAGCGGATGCGGTCTCCAAAGAATACAGACATCATCTCTTCCTTTAAACGTATCAAACACATACCGCAGCTTCTTTAAAAAAGCCTCTGTGTCTCCAAGCATCCCGCCAATACTCGTGTTATAAAAATACACCTTCCGGCCTTCCATCTTCTTTTTCCACGCAGCCGGCGGTTCGGGCGGGTTTTTACACTTATTGATAATCTTGTCAAACTTCGGACTGCCAAGCGGAAGGAACTTCTTATCAGGTATCCTTTCGTCAAAATAATCCCGAAACATTGGCGCCTGTGTCACAATATAATCCGCATGCACATATACCGGCAATGACCTTTGTCCCTCGCTCATGCCCCCTGTCGTACTATAATATGGTACATAAACAAGACAGTCTGTATATTTCTTTAAATTTGACGAATAAAACCTCGGATGGATACTTGTAACAAGATTCCAATCATCGTATGGATTGTGCGTATAGATAACATCCGGCCTTATCTGTTCAAAATCATACTTTTGCCAATCTGTAACCTCTATATCCTTTGGATAATCGCGTCCTTCATAATGCATTTTTCCAAGACTATGGTCCGGATTCAAATCATAATATGGAATCGGAACACAATACACGCTGCAGTCTGAATCAGCCTTTGCCGCAAGATAGATACTCTCTAAGCTATCCCACATAGATGCCTTATAAGGAAAAAATACAATTTCTTTCTTTACAATAATGTCATTTTTCACAGCATTTTCTATTTTTATTAGCTGCTTGCGCAGTATTTTGTATGCCTTGTTTCCATTGATGTCTCCGCTGTTTATGTCCTCATAAATCTGAAACAGCAGCTCGCAGTATTCTTCAAGATGCAATACACAAATATGCCTTTCCCCTTCCAATTTTTCAATAACCTCTCCAAGAGATACCGCCGTTGTCTGGCATTCTATGAGCATGTTTTGGGCAGGAATATAACTTTCCTGCATCAGTGCTTCCTTTATTTCCTCATGAGCCTTCTGCAGACTGCTTAAAATATCAAGTATTTCCTTTTTCTGCAATTTTCTCATAGACTCTAATTCTCCCTCTTTTATTTCTTCATTTTTTGTGCTGTCTCCAAATGAATTTTTCCAAGAAATTCTGCAATTCTTGGAAACATCACATATTATCATAAGGATTATCGGAACATTTCTGTCTGTCAGCCGGACGCATCTGCATCCAAACTAGCTTCGCTCCGCGTAAGGCGCGGTCTTGGCATACCCGAAAGCTGCGGACATGCAGCTTAGCTAATGCCGTTTTTTTCCCCAGACAGCACATATACTGTCTTTATGTCAATGTACTTCCCTGCAATCCGCATTTACGGTAAAATCATCTTTCGATCATTTATTCTCAGGTCCATACTTTTAACCGTTATATTTATTTTGGATGTTTCGGGCGCTGTTTAAGGCAATTGTGGTTGTTAAACCGCAGTTTTCACATATAAAATCTTTTCCCTGCCTTATTCCTTCCGCCCCGCATACACAACAGGTTTTTCCTGTTCCCTTGGAGTTAATCTCCACTAACTCTATTGAATCGATACGGCATTTGTAGGCAAGCCGTTCTCTGATATAGCCTTGAAAGTTCCTTGCAAGTTTTCTGTTTGCGGACTTTACATAAATCTTTGTCTTATTTTTGACGACAGGTTTGGTTATCACAATTTGAGCGGGCTTTTCGTTTTCCAGCATTCTGTTGATTTCGGCATTGATAAACGTTGTTGTTTTTCTCCGCTCTCTATTTTTCTGATTGTCATATTTCAGCTTTCCAAGATTGTTTGCTTCAATGTTTGCTGTTTTTTTGCTGTTTCCGTTTTCCGCGTTCTGTTCATAAGCCCTGTATGCTTTGCCGCGCTCCCTGTTTTTCTTTGCAAGCCTCTCCGTTTCCGGATTCACCAGTTCATCCAAACTGGCTCCATAAATATTTCCATTGGACAGTGTAAGCATGTCCTTACTTCCAATATGGGCATAAACCGTGTTAACATAATCCCTGTGCTTTCTGATTTTTGTCTCAACCGGTACTGCAAGTGCGACAAAATCCTGCTTAATATGCACCTGTATCTGCCTGTCAAACATGCGGTCGTCCTTTAGCGGAATGGAAATCCTTTTTCTTGGCGTCCTGCAGACAATTCGCATTGCGCCGTCCTTATAGGAATAACCGTTTGGAGATATCCGGAACCAGTCAGCGCTGTCCGTCTTTGGCACGGTCAGGTATCTTCTTGTCAGTCTGCACAGGAGGTTGTTGAGACGTTTGAATTCAATATCCAGTCCTTCTGCATTTTGGGGCAGTTCGTACTGCTGATGGTTTAATACTGCAGCATATACGCTTCCCATTTTCAGTACTGTCCGCAGATACTTTTTATCATCATCGCTCAGGTTTTCATTGGCGGTGATTTTCTCGCCGACTTTATTTTTGACAATGCCCCAGCTGCATTTGATGTCTGTAACGGCATCCGCTATGGCAAGCTCGTAGTATACTGCCGGAAGATTCAGCTGTTCCCGCAGTCCGCAATACCGCATCTCGTTTAAAATGGTATAGACCGGGGTCAGCTTGTCCAAACTTTTAATTCCTGCATACTTTCCGTAAACATAATTTTTGACTTTGCTGTAGTCTGCGGCAATTCCCCTCAAAAAATCCATTGTTTCCTGCGGCAATGGTTCGCTGTACTGCCAGATTGTTTTCGTTATTGAAGTTGCTGACTGCATTTTTTCACCTTTTTTGATGCATGTTTTTCGCAGATTTTATTATTCTGCGAAAAAAAATAGTCGCATTTGATTGAAAAATACATATCTTTTTGTCTACATAACTATATATCGTCATTATTCTAACATCTTTTAACCGAAATGACAATGATTTTTTGGAAGTTAATCAAAAACAACGCTGAAAAAATATGGAAATTTTCCTTTTTTCCTAAAAAAAGAAGAAAAAATAAAAGATTTTGTGGTCATTTTGGGGGTCAGAAATAATATGAAAAAACCAGTTAATATCTGCCTGTATAAGGCGAATCCAATATTATATTAAACATATTTTGGGTCAAATCAGGGGTCAGCGTGTAAAAAATATTCGTTTTTTCGCCTTTTTACGCTATTCTCGCAGAATAATAAATTCTGCGAATTTTTTTACCAAAACAAAAACAGGTCCTAAAACCTGTTTTTTTGCGTTCTTTCAAATCTATAACCTCTATAACTGCCCAAATAAGTACTCCGACCACTCCTTATCCACTTTCTTCGGGTCAAGCTCATCGGCAAGTTTGCGTGCGTTTTCACTAATTCTCTGCGCAAGCTCCCCGTCGGCGAGGAGTTTGCGCATGGCGTCGGCGAGTGCATAGGCATCCCCGACCGGCACAAGCAGCCCGTTTTCCCCATCATTTATCAGCATGGCTGGTCCGCCGCAGGGACAATCAGTGGAAATAACCGGCGTCCCCAATACCATCGCTTCAATAATGGAATTGGGCATCCCTTCCGTATTGGAAGTCAGCGCAAAAATCCGTGCACGCCCGATTTCTTCCGCCACGTTATCAACACTGCCGGGAAGTGTTATCCTGTCCGTAAGTTCTTTCTCCGCAGCCAGCTGCATAAGGCTTTCCCGCAGCTTTCCCTCCCCGTAAATCACAAGGCGCATCTCAGGATACTCACCCGCAATTTTTGCGAACGCATGAATGAGCATCGCGTGGTTTTTATTCTCGTCAAGCCGCCCTGCCGCCACAATCACGTTGTCGCGGTGCAATGCCGGCTTTTGCCCCAAAAAAGCCGGGCTGAGCGGGTTTTTTAAAATCACGCTCTTTTTTTGCACTGCCTTGGGGAAAAATTCCTTTGCACGCTGTGTCTGTAAAATCACACCGTCCGCAAACCGAAACATCTGTTTTGCCAAAAACCGCATCAGGCGCCCTTCATACTCCATCGTCGGCTCGCCGCGCACGGAAACCGCCACCTTGACGGGCAGGAACGCCGTTGTCGCGATTGCCATCAGATTATTCTTTCCCAAAAAGGAAAGGATAATATCGGGTTTATAAGACTTCCATATCTCCCTTAAACAGCGGAACCGAATGCAGAAATTTTTCACTCTGCTTCCGGTAAGCTCCTCTGGCTCCGGCTCTGAAAAAATCCGCCGGATGCCGTGGGAAAGCGCGTATTCGTTCTCGCGCCGGTATTGCGTAACCAGTATCACGTCATAATTCTGACTTTGGAAATACTCGGCGAGATTTACCATAACCCGCTCCGAGCCTCCCTTTTGCAGGGAGTTGATAAAAAGTGCAATTCGTTTCATGCTAATTTCAATCCTCATTTGTAACAGACAAGCCATGCCATTTATAAGCTGTCGTATGAAATGTTTTACACAGTCATTTCCGCATGGCTGGACTGTTAGCGCATATATTCGTTATACCACTGCTGGAAGGCAAAAAATGACCAGGCAACCTTTGAGTAATTTGCGCCCGATGCCGGCCCTTTGTCTCCCGTCCGCAAATATTCGCTGATGAATCCGTTCACATATGCAGCGTCAAAAATCCCCTGTTTTTTCAGGACTTCCACACTGCACATTTCTTCAAGCTGCGCCCTTAGCGGTCCGCGCATCCACTTGTCAAGAGGCACGCCAAACCCGACCTTGGGACGGTCTAAAAGCGCCCTTGGAATATAATCATAGGCAATATCCTTTAAAATACGCTTTTTCACGCCGTTTGCATACTTGTATTTGTGCGGCAGACGGTAAGAATATTCCATCACGTTTACGTCTAAAATCGGGCAGCGCGCTTCAATTGAATATTTCATTGACGCCCTGTCCACCTTGCAGAGGATGTCGCCCGGCAGATAGGTCTCCTCGTCAAGGAGCATTCTGCGCTCCTGCCAGTTTTTTTCCCCGTATTTTGCCTCAATTGGGAATTTATACGGCACATCACCCCCCGCGAGCATTCTGTCGATTGCCTTAATATATGTTCTTCCGCCAAGCTGCGTTTTCGTCTCCTTATCATGGTTTCCCGCCACGACCTGGACGCGGAACGGGAGCCTGTCAAACAGTCCCATTTTTTGAAACGGCGGCATTTTACAGACGCCGTATGTCAGCCTGCCAAGCACATCAAGCTTCTGCGCCTGCGCCACATTGTCATAAATGTTATAGCCGCAGAAAAACTCATCTCCTCCATCCCCCGACAGAACTACCGTCACATCCTTCGCGGCAAGCTCCGCCACAAGCATGGAAGGGATCTGGGAGCTGTCCGCAAACGGCTCGTCATAATATTTCGGGATACTGTCAACCATTTTGTACATGGCACTCTCATCGATGTAAAGCTCCGTATGGTCCGTACCCAAATGCATTGCCACCTCTTTTGCGTACTTTGCCTCGTTGTATCGCTCCTCGTTAAAGCCGATTGAATATGTTTTTACAGGCACGCTTCCGTTGATATCCTGCGCAATCGCCGTTACAAGGGAGGAATCGTAACCACCGCTCAGAAAGGCACCCACGGGCACATCGGCAATCATCCGTTTGCGCACAGAATCCTTTAAAATCCCTTTCAGCTCCTGCTTTGCTTCCTCATAAGTGCCGACATGTTCCTGTTTTTTTTCGGCATAGACCTTGGCAATATCCCAATATTTACGCTTTTTGATTTTCCCCTGATGAAACCGCAGCATCTGCCCGGGCTCCACCTTGTAGACGTTCTCAAAAATGGAATACGGCTCATTCACACACTGCTGGTACAGATAGCGCCTGATAATGGACTGATTGATTGTTTTGGGGAAATCCGGATATGCCATAATCGGCTTTAACTCCGACGCAAAGACAAGATTTTCCCCGTCGAGCCAGTAATATAGCGGTTTTTTGCCGATTCTGTCGCGCACCAGGTACAAGTCGTCTGTCTCCTTGTCATAAAGTGCGATTGCAAACATTCCCTGAAAACGGTTAACGCAGGAAATACCCCACTTTAAATAAGCCGCAAGGATAACCTCCGTGTCGCAGTTGGAACGAAACGGATAGTCGCCAAGCTCCTTGCGAAGCTCCAAAAAATTATAGATTTCCCCGTTATAGACAATGACAAGCCGCTCGTCACAGGAATGCATCGGCTGATGTCCGAGCATGGACAAATCCAGTATGGAGAGACGTCTGTGCGCCATTCCGACATGGTAGCCTCCTGCCGCGTCAAAGAGTTCCTCTCCGCTGTCGTTTGGACCTCTATGCACCATTGTATCGTTCATTGTCTTCAGCTGGCTCTTTGTGATGCATTTCCTTGAGATAAAACCGCATATTCCGCACATACCCTGCGCCTCCTTCCGTTTTGGATAACCTTTTTATTTCGCAGTCAGTTCTTCGATATAATCCTTCCATTGCCCGAAAATCCGCTCCGGGCTTGCCGCCTCGCCAATTTTTGCCGCCTCCGCACCAAGGCGTGCGGCAAGCGCCCTGTCCTCTATCAGGCGGTTCATCGCGTCCGCAAGCGCCATCTCATCACGAATAGGGACTAAAATCCCGTTTTTTCCCGTTTCAATAACCATACGCGGTCCCCCCGGCGGACAGTCCGTCGCCACCACAGGCAGTCCGAGCGCCATCGCCTCGAGCATTGCATTTGGCATTCCCTCATAATCAGAGGAAAATGCCGCAACGGCACCGTCTATCAAATCCTTTTCCAGCTGGGAGCTGCCTCCCATCAGAAACACATAATGCTCCGCGTCGCTCTCCTCAATCAGCGCCTCAAGCTGCTGCCTTGTTCCGTCAAAGGAATCCGGACCGTAAATTTTGAGCACATAATCAGGATGCTTCTCGTGTACCCGCACAAAGGCACGGATAAGCAGAAGCTGGTTTTTAAAGTCGACAAGCCTGCCGGAATGGACGACTGCCTTCTCGCGGTCCTTTTCGTCCGGTATCGGGTTTCCGATAAACTTTTCGTTAATCGGATTTAAGATAATGCGTGATTTTTTTTGAATAAATTCCGGGAAAAATTCCCGCTGCTCCTGCGTTTGAAACACACAGCCCGCCGCGCGCCGGAATAAAACCGGTATCTGTATCCTGTCCGATAGGAAATCGTAAAATCCAATCGGATTAATGCGTACCGAAATCAAAACAGGTGTTTTCATCCCAATCGTTGCAGTCAGCGCACGGTAATTGGCACGCCTTGCAAAGGCAATCACAATATCCGGATTGACCTTTTTGATAAACTTACGCAAATTCCAAATGCGGTCGGTAAATTTGCCGATTCTGCCGTGAATCTCCTGTTTTTTGTTTAATCCAACGTGCACACGCTTTATCCGCGGATCAATTTCATACTCGTCCTCGCCCTGCCATTCCGTAGCAATCCATACCTGATATCCATGTTGGACAAACTGACCGGAGAGATTTGCCACGACACGCTCTGCTCCGCCGCGCTCTAAGCAGTTTAAATGAAACACTATCTTTTTCATATGCTTTCCTCATCCACAAGCCGTTTCATGCTTTCCACATACATTTCCATACTATAGTCCTCTGCCCTTTTCTGCGCCTTTTTTTGGTAAGCGTCCAACTGCGCTTTATCCTGTAAAAGACTGACTGCCGTATCTGCAAATGTCTTTTCTTCCTCTGTGATTTCCTCCGCGTTGAGGTTTTTTCTGCCTGTGAAAATGCCTGTCAGGACTCCGTAGTCCGCTTTGTATACAGTATGCCTGTCTGTATATTTTGTAAAATCGTCCGCCAGGATTTCGTTTGGTCCTGTCAGACAGTTGACACTGATACAGGGCACACCGCACGCCATCGCTTCAATCAGGGCATTGGGAAAGCCCTCCGTCTCTGAGGTCAGTGCATACAAATCCGCGTACTTTAACAGTGCAAACGGATTTTTGAGAACTCCCGTAAAAAGAACGGACTGCTCTATGCCAAGTGCCCTTGCAAGCTCCTGGTATTCGGCATACGCGCCATCGCCGATAATCATCAGCTTTGCGTCAGGCATCGCTTTTTTGAGAACGGAAAAGCTTTTTATCAAATGCCAAAAACCTTTTAAGTCGTCCTCCCTGCCCATTGAGGCAATCAGCGCGCCCTCCCTTTGGACAAATTCCAAATGCGCCGGATGGATGGCTTCGTCCTCTTTGGAAAGTTTTTGGATTTCCTGCGTATCGCATGGATTGTAGAGTGTTGCGGACGCTTTAGGGGCAAACCTGCGGTTGAGGTCCTGCTCCATTGTCCTTGTACAGCTGACGATGCGGTCAGCGCGTTTACAGATCATTTTGATGCCGCTGTCTGTCAGTGCGCCGTAGCCGCGGATGCCCGCCCATGTCACATCCCGTGTTTTTGATAAAACATTAACAATATTGGCAGTTGTCCCGAAGCTGTAGCTGACATCAATTTTCAACCGTTTTTTGAGTGCCCTAAGACGCACTGTCCTTTTTATAATATTTACAATTTTATTGATTTTACCACTTTTTGCGGGAAGCTCCAAATCAGTAAGGTCAATGCCTGTCACATCATAAAACAAATCTTTTTTCGTAAATACCGCTATATGAACCTCATACCAGTCGTCAAGCAGTCTTGCCGTCATCGCGCAAATCCGCTCAAAGCCACCTTGATGAAGCATTGGTGTAATCAAAAGGATTTTTTTGCGCCGCATGGTTTTTCGCCTCCGTCCTTTGGGTTTTGCATTGGGGTTTCCATAGGTTTTTATGATTGCGAACTGCCACAGCAATGCCCGGGAGGATTTTTGCCTGTCCGGTAAAATTCCGCCATTTGGTTTGCCTGCACCTTCACGTCAAACCCCTTTTCCCTGATTTGGCGCTGCATATCCCTGCGCATCATGGCACTTTTGACGTTTTTAAAGATTTCCTGCGCCCAGTTTGCCGCAGGCTCCCTGATACTGCGGTAAACTGCCAAATCAGTCAGCGCCGCCTCGCGCGTTACCTTATCCGAAACAAGGCAGTGCAGTCCCGCCGCCTGCGCCTCCGCCACGCTTCCGGGAAGCCCCTCAAAGGTTGACGGAAAGACAAAGTAGTCAAACGCCTGATAATAGTCCTCCACATTTGACCTTGTCCCCAGAAAGTGCACTCTTTCCGTTAATCCCAAATCCCGTACCTTCTGACGGATTTCCTGCTCCAGCTCTCCTTTTCCGATTAAAACCAGTGCGGCATCGTCACGCATTTTACAGAGTTCATAAAATACATCAATTAAATAGGCATGGTTTTTCATAAATCCGAATCTTCCTACATGCCCGATGACAAACCTGTCCGAAAGCCCCAGCTCGCCGCGTACCCGCTCCCTGACAGCGCTGTTAAAGCAAAAGCGCGCGGTATCAATCGCGTTCGGGACAGTCCAAACCTTTCCCTGCATGACGGCTTTTCTGCCGTATACCGCCACTGCCGCCTCCTTAGAGCAGGTAAACAGATAATCCGCACGGTGTTTCAGCGGATGCCGTATGATTTTAGTCACAAGTCCTTTTACGCCCCTGTCAACGCCCGCACTTCGCGCGTGCGCGATTGTCACGGGAATACCCGCTTTTTTTGCAATCGGCAGATAGATTGACGCGGTACTTGTCATATGTCCCTGGATTGCGGCATAGTCATGATGTTTCTCAAAAAACCGGACGAGCGCATTATGGTAAGCCCGGTAATTTTTCACGTTAAAACGCGGAACACTGTATATTTTTCCGCCAAGCGCCCTGATTTCCGCACTGTAATGTCCCTCTTTTTCGGTGTGCACAAGAAAGTCAAACTGCACCGTTTTCCTGTCCATCGCCCGGTACAGTTCCATAATCCGGCTTTCCGCGCCGCCGAGGTTTGTCGTGCCTAATACATGAAGGACACGTATCGGTTTTTCCGTTGTCATCATTCCAATCCTGCTCCTTCCTTTTGCAGGGCTTCATATAACATGACAAGTCCCGCCTGATAAAACAATCCCGTATTGTAAAGCATATAGCGCATCTGGCAGTAAATCGTCACCGATGTGAGTATGATTGTCGCTACAAGCGAAATCATCGCAAGTGCGGCAAATAAAAGGGATGTGTGCGCTTTCTGATAGGATTTTTTTCTGACAAGCCAAAGGAAAAGCCCGATATATGTCAAGTACAGAAACAATGCCAAAACATTGAGAATCGGGTGTACCTTTAAAACTGTTGTAATCAGTCCGCTTATCACGTTCACGGCAAACAGCTTAAATAAACCGGGAATACATGGCATAAGGATTTCTTTCATGATAGTCCCTGCAATCGCATTATAGCTGTCCTCCCTGTCCGCTTCCGCCATACCGATACTGTCCTGATATTCCCTTATGACCGGCATTACAACATCAAACTTAATCCGGTCATAAGACATGCTGTAATGATCCTGAAGTCCGTACCAGCCGCTTTCCGCATATTGAATATTATATTGCTCCCCGTCGCAGCGTTCTAAAATTTCAAGTAAAATCATGCGGTTTGTATCAGAGGTAATCTGTTCTGCCATCCTGTCATTTGCGACATAAATCTCATTTCCGAGAATAAAGCTTGAATCGCCGGTATGTGATGTGAAAACGCCTCTAAATGCATAATTGTAGGTACAGTCAATCAGCCGTGTGCCCCCCAGTCCCAAACACACAATCACTGTGGAATACACAACTGCCTTTTTCCAGCCCTTGTCCTTCCACCATGCATAGACGGCCGCAAGAAAAACCAAACCAAACGACACGAGCATCTGCTTTCGGATGGAAGTAAGCACCACCGCCCATATAAGGCTTGTCAGAATGCCGTTTCTGCTATGGTCATACAAAATTGCCAGCAAGCCGAGGATGAGAAACAGATAAAAAGAATAGGCAAGCGCCTCTGTCCGGATACTGTTGAAATAACTGTATCCCCTCTGTGCCACAAAACGGTTTAACAGGGTCAGACCGCACTGCACTCCCCATATGCCAAGGCTAAAAAGATGATTCAGACAAAAGCGTTTCCTCAGCGACAGCGTAAACACAGCCGTCGCAATTCCGGCAATAATACATTGGAGCACTGCCGCCACATTCAGATAACGCTTCGTACCGAAAGCCGTGCGCAAAAGCCAGAGATAAAAGCAGTAGCCCGGCTCCCTGTCTGCCTGCATTATCATGTAGGACTCCGAGTCCGGTGTGATGACAACGCCGTCATGCCAGTACCAGATCAGATAAAACAGAATGCTTACAAGCACAACCGCCGCCGCTGCACCCTGACGTTTTATTTTGTCGTTTTTCATAAAATTGCCCATTCCCGTTATTTTGCTTTCCTTTTCACAACTGCGCGTAAAACGATATGTTTTGCATACGCCATCAGGTATTCCCCCGCCGCCTTCAAAAAGCCCCTGTACACCGGCTCTATCTGAAACAGCTCCGAATAGGAAACAAATCGTCCCTGATATTTTCGGAACAAATGTTTGTACCGTTTAAAGTCGTTGTCGTTCATCGTATTGGTGTGCACGACAAAGGTTGTGTAACCGCTCTTTGCCTTCAGGGCGCTTTTCTGGCTGTGGGAAATCGGATAAAAAATCATGTTATGCCGAAAATACGGCCGTTTCCCAAAGCCGTCGGTAATCCGCCAGTAATTTAAATTCTGCAGTGCCTTGAACGTATGTTTGTCATAAGAATGCCCAGGCGCCATAAAAATATCCGTCTCAATTCCATGTTCCCGGAAAATATCCTGTCCCAGCTTAATCGCCTCATACTGCTCACTGTACTCCACGCCCGCAAACTCGGAAAAACCGTTGAGCGGAAAAAGACCTGCTTCCTTTGTCGCATAAACATGTGTGTAGCCATGCTGTGCGATTAGCCAGCCTTCTTTTTGGAGCTGCCTGATATAATCCCAAAAATCCGCCCGCGGCGCGTCAATCTGTAATGCCTTATCTTCATTTTTCGGTACAATCCCTATAAGCGGCTTAACCTGATACAGGTCGCAAAGCTCCTTAAACCGCAGGAACTTTTTCCAATCCATATCAGGCGTAATATCATCCATTCTTATACAGATTTTCATTCCTGTATGTTCCATCTCTCTCTCCCGTCTAAAAGAACGCTGCACTTTGCGTTCTTTCACAAATCATGAAGTACTTATGCTGTGTCTTTTACAGCATTAGTACTCATAGATTTGTTTTGTACCAGTCGATGGCAAGCGCAATGCCCTTTTCAAAGTCAAACTCCGGATTGTATCCCAAAAACTCCCGCGCCTTGGAAATATCGGCGTTGGAGTGCTTGATATCGCCCGCCCTGTCCGGTCCGAAATTAGGCTCTACGTTTTTGCCGAGTGCCTTGCAGAGGTCATAGTAAATATCAATCAGATACTCGCGTCCGCCGTAGGCAATGTTAAACGCCTGTCCCGCCGCGTCGCTTGGCGCAAGACAAGCCTTGAAATTTGCCTCGATGACATTGTCGATATACGTAAAGTCCCTTGACTGCTTTCCGTCGCCGTTGATGGTGGGTACTTCTCCGTCAAGAAGCTGTTTGATAAATTTGGGGATTACTGCAGCGTAAGCGCCATTCGGGTCCTGCCTGCGCCCGAATACGTTAAAATAACGCATTCCGTAGGTGTCAAGACCGTAGAGCTTTTTGTAAAGCTTTCCGTATTCCTCATTGGTGCGTTTCGTGAGCGCGTACGGTGACAGCAGATTGCCCTCCTGCCCTTCCTTTTTGGGAAGTACGGGGTGGTCGCCGTAAACAGACGAGCTTGACGCATAGACAAATTTTCTGACGCCGTTTTGTCTTGCGGCTTCCATCATGTTGAGTGTCCCCATAATGTTGTTCTGCTCGTAAAACAACGGCATTTCAATGCTTCTTGGCACAGAACCCCACGCCGCCTGATGAAGCACATAATCCACGCCTTCGCACGCCTTCATGCAGGTGTCCAAATCCTTGATATCACCCTTGATAAACGTATAGTTCGGGCGGTCCGTAAACATCCTGACATTTTCTTTTCTGCCTGTCGAAAGGTCGTCAAGACAACGCACCTGGCAGCCCATATCCGTGATTGCCTCGCAGAGGTTTGAGCCGATAAAGCCCGCGCCGCCCGTTACCAGAAAGACAGTATCCCTGTCAAATTTCAAATCCTTATAACCCATTCTTTCATTCCTTTCCGCGAATTTGTGCCTCTGCACAAATTTGCTATGTGAAGTTTTAGAATTTCTTAGACGGTGTCTTTTAACGCCTTAGAAATTCTCTTCACATTATAGCCTCCAATATAGATATCCCGCATCCTCATACGTTTTTCTGTCAAGCACACCCTTTAAATCGGTGAGCACCTTTGCCTTGCCATTATCCGCGTAAAGCGCCGCCAAATCATCCATGCCAAGCTTTTTGTATGAATCGTGTGCCACTGCCAGAATAACCGCGTCACAGTTTCTGATGTCTTTCATCGGCGTAAAGGTAATGCCGTAAAGACGCTTTGCCTCGTCCGCGTCCGCATTGTCGTCCGTCACCAGCGCCGTAATGCCGTATTCCTTCAGTTCCTTATAAATATCAATAATCTTTGTATTTCTCGTATCAGGACAGTTCTCCTTAAAGGTAAAGCCCAAAATCGCCACATTTGCGCTCTTTACGGGAATATCCGCTTTAATTAAGTTTTTCACAAGGTTTTCCGCGACATATTTTCCCATGTCGTCATTGATGCGTCTGCCGGATAGGATAATCTGCGAGTGGTAGCCAAGCTCCTCCGCCTTGTAGGTGAGGTAATACGGATCCACGCCGATACAGTGTCCGCCGACAAGTCCCGGTTGGAAATTCAGGAAATTCCATTTTGTCCCTGCTGCCGCAAGTACGGATTTTGTGTCAATTCCCATTTTGTTAAAAATAATGGAGAGCTCGTTCATAAACGCGATATTGATGTCCCTTTGGCTGTTCTCGATGACTTTTGCAGCCTCGGCAACCTTAATGGACTCGGCGCGGTACACGCCTGCCTCCACGACAAGCTCGTACACATGTGCGACTTCGTCAAGCGTTTCCGCGTCCATTCCGGAAACAATCTTGGTAATGGTTTCCAAACGGTGTATTTTGTCACCGGGGTTAATCCGCTCGGGAGAATAACCAATCTTAAAATCCACGCCGCACTTTAATCCCGACTCCTTTTCCAAAATCGGTACGCAGATTTCCTCTGTCACACCCGGATAAACGGTTGACTCAAATACCACGATGGAACCCTTTGTCAGGTTCTGCCCCAAAATGCGGCTTGCGCCCTCAACCGGGGATAAATCCGGCGTGTGGTCGTCATTTACAGGTGTCGGTACCGCGACGATATGGAACTTTGCTTCCTTTAATTTTGCAGCGTCTGCGGTAAACGCAACGGTGGTGTTTTTAATCACATCGTTTCCGACCTCGTTTGTGGGGTCAACCCCTGACTTGTAGAGGTCAATCTTTGCGGCATTTAAGTCAAAGCCAACAACCTTGATTTTCCTTGCGAATGCCACCGCAATCGGCATTCCCACGTATCCAAGTCCGACAAGGGACAGTTGTTCTTTTCCGCTTACCAGGTCTTCGTATAAACTCATTTTTACTTTATCTCCTTTTATTTTTTAGTTCCTTTAGTTCGTTCCGATATGTTTGGATAATGATATTCCTGTCAAAATTTTTCTCGACCCATGCCCTGCCTGCAATGCCCATCTGCCGCCGTTCTTCATGGGAGAGCGCAAGGATTCTTTCCATTGCCCTGACGATGGCGTCCGTGCTCTTACTCTCAAAGGAAAAACCGCTCTCACCGTCCACAAACGTTTCAATACAGCCGCTTACATCACTTGCCAGCACCGGACGCCCGCATGCCGCCGCCTCAAGCAGGACGTTGGAAAGCCCTTCATGGTAAGAAGGATGTACAATCACATGGCTGCGCGCCATGACCTCCTCCACATTGTCAATATGTCCGAAATACTTGATGGTTTTTTCCTCCGCAAGCGCCTTAATCTGCGGCTCATACAGCGCTCTTGTCTCTTCCTCGTACTCGCCCACAAGATAAAATTTCAGCCGCCTGTCCCTTTTTTTCATGATACGTGCCGCCTCAAGGTATTCCTCAATCCCCTTATCCTTCATAATGCGTATTACCGCAAGGAAACGGATATGCTTGTCCTCTGGCGGATATTCCCGGAACGGATGTTCAATCAAATTCACCCCGGAGCCCGGCAAAAGTGCGTTGTTTTCCAGCGCAATGCCGTTTTTGTTCATAAAATCACGGTTTTTCATGTTTTGGAAAAATATCCGCTGCGCATCCTTCATGGAAATACGGTAAAAGCCAAGCAGAAACTTACTTAATATCCCGCCGCTTTCTATCGCCGTGCCAAGCCCTGTGACATTGCATAAACAGGGCACTTTTCTGATTCGGCAGGCGAGTGCGCCGTAGAGGTTTGGCTTGATGGTATAGGTAAGCACCACGTCGGGATTCTGTTTGCGCAAGAGTTTCAAATAGGAAAGAAACAGCTTTAAATCCTGAAACGGATTCATCCCGCGCCTGTCAAATGGCGTCTGGATGATATGGCACAGGTCTTTTAGCCTGTCCATATTTTCGTCGGGCGGCAACGAAACGTATACCTCGTTCCCGTCCTTGGAAAATGCCTGCAGCAGTTCCTTGCGAAACAGGTACAGACCGTTCGCATAATTGGTTAAAATCAGTATTTTCATAGGCTTACCATGTTTTTTTTGATTGCGTCCATCTTTTCGATAACGACGCTGTCGTACATCATCATGACAACGTCCTCCTCATACTCTCCGATGCAGGGCACATTTTCTTTTTTCTCCACCACGTTTGTGTAAATCAGCTTCGGAAAATCAACGCCTGCACCGTACGCGTGCAGATATGCGCCGCCAAAGCGCGGGTTAATTTCCGAAAGATAGTAGGTACCGTCCTGATAAAATAAATCCATGTCGAGCGGACCGTTAAATTCGAATGCCGCAAGCGCACTGCGCACAAATGCAAACAGATTGTCGTCCTTAAACGAAATTGTTTTGTTCGCACCGCCGATTGTCGTTGAAATCTTCCTTTTGGAGAAAATGGCAACGGGCTTATGGCTGACGGTGTCCACGTAAATATCAGCGTCCATGTCCTCGCCTGTCATCAGCTCCTGGATAATCAGTGTGTTGTCCTGCGTGGTCAGCTCCTCGAGCAGCTCAAAAGTATCCACTTTCCTTGCACCGACACTTCCGCTTCCTGTACGGGGCTTTACAAACACAGGGAAATCAATCTCCTTATTGTTATAAGCTCTCCAAAAATCGGCAAAACATCCGTACGTTCTGACGGTGTTAATACCTTTTTCCGTTAAGTATTTGGACATTTCGTATTTGTCAAAGCAAAGCGCCGCCGTTTTCTGGTACGGGGCAAGGACGGTCACACCAATCGCCTCAAATTCGTCCCTGTGTTCGGCAAGGATTGCAATTTCAGGGTCAATCAGGGTAGTCACCGCATTGATTCCTTCCTTCTTACATATGTCCAAAATCATCGGAATATATGCCTTGTCGTGGATTAACGGCACCTGGTAGCTGACATCGGCAAACGCGAGTGCGGGCGCATACGGGCTGTTGTCCGTCACAATCAGGCGCACCTTATCGCCGAGCGTTTTTCTGAAATCCTTTAATAGCTCACAGCGGCGTCCTACGCTGCAAAATAATATATTCATGGCTGCTCCTCCGTTTTCGGTTTGGTTTCGGGTTGCGTTTTTGTTCCCGTAAATGCTTCCATGGTGGCATCGGTCGCGCTGTTGATGTCGCTGTGGCGAAAGACGACTGCCACCGTTTGAAACAGGATTTTTAAATCCATTTTGAATGATATCTTTTTCACATACTCGACATCATATGCAAAACGCTGTTCCCAGCTGATGGCATTCCTGCCGTTGACCTGCGCCCATCCGGTCAGCCCGGGACGGACATCGTGGCGCTGTTTTTGGAAGTCGTTGTAGAGCGGTAAGTATTTTACCAGCAGCGGTCTTGGTCCGATTAAACTCATGTCGCCCTTTAGGATGTTCCAAAGCTCAGGGAGCTCGTCAAGGCTTGTCGCGCGGAGCGCTTTGCCGAATTTGGTGAGACGTACCTCGTCAGGCAAAAGTTCGCCGTTTTGGTCGCGCGCATCGGTCATGGAACGGAATTTGCATAATCCGAATATCTTTTCGTGGTAGCCCGGGCGCTGTTGGTGGAAAATGACGGGAGTGCCGAGTTTCATGCGTACGAGCACTGCCACCGCCAAAAGCACGGGGCTTAGCACGATTAATGCCGTCAGCGATATGATGATGTCAAATACTCTTTTGATATATTTTTCATAAATGCCTTGTTTATGCTGTTCCATTATTGCCTCCGCCCCTGCTTTATCACACTTTCTTAGTCAAAGCAGGCTTTCACCATTGCAATCACTACATCCTGCTCTTCTTTTGTCATTTTATTGTCGGAAGGCAGGCACAGTCCCCTATGGAAAATATCCATGCCGACATCAAGCGGTCTGCCGTCCCTGCCGGTACTGCCGCCGCTTATGTAAGCGTTCGTCTTTGCCCTGCCGTCGCCCTCCCTTGTAACAAACCCGTTCATGCGGTAAATCGGCTGCATATGCATGGGTTTCCAAATCGGACGTCCTTCCGCGTTGTATTTCATAAGCGTATCAAGGATTTCCGTCGGACAGCTTTTGCCGTGCTCCGGCTGGTATAAGACCTCACACTCACTGCGTACCTGCTTACACATCGCATCCGTGTCAATCAGCATGCACGAAAGCCAGAAATTCGGCTCCGAGTTTGCCGCGTCAAACGGATTCATGGAAACGGGGAGGTCCTGGAACCCTTCCCTGTACCGCTCATAAATCACCTTTTTCCCCGCAATATGCGCATCCAAATACGCCATCTGACCACGCGCAATCCCTGCAATCACGTTACTCATACGGTAATTATAGCCAAGCTCCTCATGCTGGTACCACGGCGCGTTCTCCCGCGCCTGCGTGGACCACTTGCGCACCTTGTTTGCCGCCTCCAAGTCGTCCGTCAGAAACATACCGCCCGCAGAGCCTGTGATAATTTTATTTCCGTTAAACGAAATACAATTGTACTGTCCAAACGTACCCGTCTGCTGCCCTTTATATGCTGCGCCAAATGACTCCGCCGCGTCCTCCACAATCACCGCTCCGTGCGCGTCGCAGATTTTCCTAAGCTCATCCACCTTCGCAGGCGTGCCGTACAGATGTGCGAATACGACCACCCTCACCCCGGGATATAACGCAAACGCCTTCTCCAGCGCGACGGGATCCATGTTCCATGTATCATATTCCGTATCGATAAACACCGGGACACCGCCCTCATACACCACGGGATTGACTGTCGCGTCAAACGTCATGTCGGAGCAGAATACTTTATCTCCCCGCTTTACCCCCGCAAGCTTTACTGCCAGATGCAGCGCCGCCGTTCCGGACGCAAGCGCGACCGCATAGCCGCAGCCCGTCTTTTCGCATACAAGACGCTCCAATTCGTTTAAGTTCGCGCCCACGGTTGACATCCAGTTCGTGTCGTAGGCTTCCTTTACATAAGCCATTTCCTCGCCATGCATGGTCGGACTGGAAAGCCATACTTTCTTTTCGAATACATGAAATTGATTTTCTGCCTGGAACATACTTCCGAATTTCCCCTCTCTTTATTACTCTTCTTATCTCTATAGTATATGGCAAAATTTGGTTTTATACAAGATTTTCAGCCCTCTTTTGGGATATACGTCGGCACAATCTCCTGTATCAGCGGACGTATATCTTCACATTCATCCTCAGCCGCGTGCTTCAGTTTATTAAGCTGCACATAAAACCTCGACTCATCAAACTCAATCGGTTTTCCGATATGGATCAGCTTATTCTCCGTGTCCGTCATGCCCTCCTCATTCATCAGAAGCTCCTCGTAAAGCTTTTCACCGGGACGCAGTCCCGTAAATTCAATCTTAATATCCTCGTCCACCTTATATCCCGAAAGTTTGATTAAATTCTTTGCAAGGTCAAGTATTTTCACCGGCTCGCCCATGTCAAGCACGAAAATCTCCCCGCCCTTTGCGTAAACGCCCGCCTGCAGCACCAGTGAAACCGCCTCCGGAATGGTCATAAAGTAGCGGATAATATCCGGGTGCGTCACTGTCACCGGACCGCCTGCTGCAATCTGCTGCTTAAACAGCGGAATGACGCTGCCGTTGCTCCCCAGCACGTTTCCGAACCGCACCGCCACAAACTCCGTATCGTAATGGCGGTTGTACGTCTGCACAATCATCTCACAGATACGCTTGCTCGCCCCCATAATGTTCGTCGGGTTCACCGCCTTATCGGTGGAAATCAGCACAAATTTCTTTACACCGTACATCGCAGCTGCCTGCGCCGTTTTCCACGTGCCAAATACATTATTTTTGATTGCCTCATTCGGGCTGACTTCCATCAGCGGTACATGCTTGTGCGCCGCCGCATGGTAGATAATATCAGGGTGGTATGTCTTCATGATATTATTCATGCGGTTCGTATTTCTGACCGACGCAATCAGTACCACCAAATCAAGTTTCGGATATTTGCGTTTCAACTCCTGTTGGATTTCATAAGCATTGTTTTCATATATATCCACGATAATAAGCCTTGCCGGCCTGTGCCCCGCTATCTGCCTGCAAAGCTCACTTCCAATCGAGCCGCCGCCGCCCGTCACCATGATTGTTTTATTTTTCACATAGTTTAAAATCGAGTCCAAATCGACCTTAATCGGATCGCGCCCAAGCAAATCCTCCACGTCCACATCGCGCAGCTTGCTGACATTCACTTCGCCATTTACCAGCTGATATATGCCGGGCAGCGTCCGCAGCTTGCAGCTTGTCTCCTTGCAGATTTCCACAATCTCTTTCATCGTGGCACGGTTTGCCGACGGAATGGCGATGATTATTTCATCAATGCCGTATAGCGCCGCGTACTCCACGATTTTGTCGCGCCCTCCGACAATCCGCACGCCAAGGATAAACCGCCCCCACTTTGTCTCGTTGTCATCAATAATGCATTTAATGGTCATGGTGCTGAAATCACTGTTCGTAATTTCCTTAATCACGGCATGCCCTGCCTCACCCGCACCGATAACCATGACCCTTGTGCCGTTCTTCTTATTCTGATGCTTATGTTTTGCCCCACGGATAATCCGGTACGAAAAACGCACCGCCGTTGTCGCACCTGTCAGCACAAGCACATACATAAAATAATAGCTGCGCGGAATCGGGTACGCCAAAAGCTTCATCCCAAGGAAATTCAGCACCGCGCAAAGGCAGCACGCTGCAACGATATTCTGCGCCTCCGCAGTACCTGCGAATGCCCATAAACTGTGGTAAAGCTTAAACAGGTAAAATACCAGCAGCGTAATCACCACATTGATAAACATAAAATTCCACGCGGAACTTAAATAAATTTCCGGAATATCAGTATATTTCAATTCAAAGCGGATCCACAGCGGCATGATGCTTGCAATGCACGCAATCATAATATCAATTATCACAAGAACAATCCGTCTGTGTAACAGCTGCATATTCATATGATTTAATATTTTCATAATTCCTCCTGCCGCTTTGGCGGCTTAGCATCCGGAGAAAGCCTTTTGCCAATGAACAGCGGCTGCATCAGCAAAAAGCTAAAACCCGCGGGAATGCATGGGTGAAATGCCCATTCCGTGACGCTGATTAACCCAAATACAACTACCAGTGCAAACGGAACAATATAAATGCCAAACTGTTCTCCCTGTGTCATGGCAAGCCTGACGGAATACCAAAGGCTGATGGCACAGATTGCCAAAAATACCACTCCTGCTATCATACCAAAATTATACGCTACCTGCAAATAGGAATTGTGCGCATGAACGTGTTCCTTCCCTTCCTCATTGACAAGCGCCATTTTTTCATGCCCCTCAAATGACAGTGCCTTTACATAGTCCATAAAAATAGTAAAACGTCCGTTCGATACGTCGTTCTGTTCTTCCTCCTGGCTGCTGCTGTCCCCATCGTCCGTTGCCGCCCTTATATCCATTCCCGCAAAATCCGCACCCGTGTATACGAGATACGGCTCCCGGACAACGGTGATGCCACGCGCCCCGTTATCGTCGCCCTCTTCATCCGTCACGGTTTCCTCCTTTTGGAAACGTCCAAACAATGTAGAGAAAAAACGCGGCACAGTCATATACTTGTCGGAATCAATCGGGTCGCCCCGGTAAACCATAAACCCCCTGTCCTGATGCTCAAGGTCATAACGTACCGGCTCGTTCACTACCGCGGGAATCATCCTGACCGCGCTGAATACAAGCGGAAAACAAAGCAGCACCATCAGTAAAAGAATGCCCGTTTCCCTCCATACATCCGCAGGCAGCTTATGGAATGCAAATGCCGCAAGCACCGCCACCAGCACCGCCGTCACAAAGGCGGAAAGATACGCCGTGCGCGACATGGTAAGGAAAATATAGCCTGCCACAACAGACACAAGAAAGCATTCAAACGGACAGCACACAAGGATGTTTTCCCGCGCCCTGAATGTCCCGAACAGCTTCCCCACCGCCGCGCCAAACACGACGGCAAGATACATTCCCGTGCACGCAACCGTGTGGAAAATACCGCCATAACGGTAAAGCATCCAGTAGTGGTGCGGTCTGTGGATAAAGCAGAACAACGCCACAAACCCAAAACTAAGCAAAATCCCATTTGTTAAATTTTTTAAAAACCTGCTTCCCCGCGCAGGCGTAAAACGCAGGAAAAACATTGTCACAAAGGGCAATGTCGCTGTGTAAACCCATAATTTTTCAAACTGATAAAAATACATCAGAGCCGAAAACACAATCCACAGACCGCCGTATACCGTCTGAACTGCCGACGGCTTTTGAAAACGGTATTCCCCCCGGCGCAGCACCTTGAACCATGCCATCAGGATATTGAGAATCAAAAGTCCCCATGATACCACCACCGCACAGGTTAAGGTGGCAAGCTCACGCTCGTTCGTGCCCTTTTCAAACCCCCTGCAGTAAATCACGGAGCCCGCGATGGATGACACTAGCCACAAAGCGCCCGGTATATTGACAAACTGCGCCCCACTGTACATCATCAGAAACGCAATCGCCAGAAAAACCAGCATCCAGCGCGTATTCGTATAATGATAGTATTCCCTGTCCGCGTTGACATATTGACAAAGCGCATAAAATAAAAGTCCGAAGCTTACGGTCTGTATATAATTTCTCCAAATCAGCGAACGTTTCCCCGCCACGGTCAGCCTTGTTTTTTTTGCAGGCACGGGATAGCGGTCACGCAGCCATACCGCAAGCAGAATCCACGCCATCCCGACCGCGATTGCAACGGTAAAAAAAATCCTGTCCGCCGCACCGCCGCCAAAACGGTTCTGCACTACCGAAAACACAAACAGAAACAATGCAAAACCAGCTGCTGCAACACTCGCGGCAATTCTGGAATACCAAACAAGGCGCTCCCTATACTGTGTTAAATAAATATCATACACGTAAAGCACCACAGCAGAAACAAGGTACAAAGCCACAGCAACAGCAACAATTATCAGGTCATACAAAAGAATCCCGACTGCCGTAAGCGGTTTTGCATAGTCAAAATCCGCAATCAGGGCAACACCGTCGTTGATGATTCCATCAATGTAAAGCGTGCTGTTTTCCGTCTGCCCAAGCGCACCTCTGTCCGCCACGGGCAGTTCAAATACACCGCCGCAGTCCTCGGGAATGAGGATTTCGTAATAATATGCCTTACCCGGCTCCACGTCAATCTCCGGCGTTGCCGTCAGGAATCCGTCGTCCTCAATGTCCCCGCAGCAGCACTGTTCCTCATAAATGCAGGAAAAGTTCTCGTCGTACAGACGCAGCAGGATATAATCCGACCGCCTGCTTTTGTCCGGCACACGGCATACCATATATAATCTGACAGCATGCAGATGTTCCTGCGAAAAATAGACCATCTGCAGTTTTTTATCGTTCCCTGTAAACGCATCCCCTTTTAACGATCCGCGCGCTGATGTGTCAAACGCCTTCTGCCGCGAATAGGTATGGTTCTGCACCGCCCCCTGCGGAAAAACACGCACCAACATGATAAAGGCAAGCGTCACGAGAATGATTTCCACAACCGTGTTCCTTTTTATGTGCTCTATGTCACCCCTTATGTGAAAGAGTACATCCTTTATCACGGATCCTCACCTTCCTTCGCTCCTGTCTCCTCGCGTATCACGTACTGTGGGGAACGGTTGATACAGATATAGATGCGCCCAATGTACTCGCCAATCAGTCCAAGCATAATCATTAACATCCCGCCGAAAAAGACGACTGCTGCCATCAGCGAGCTAAATCCCATCGGCACCGCCGGATTGACCAGCTTTTTAACCACTGTATAAATTCCATACAAAAACCCTGCCACTGCAAAAAAGGCGCCTGCCGCCGTCGCAATGCGCAGTGGAAGAATGGAAAACGCCGTAAAACCGTTGAGCCAAAGGGCAAGCAGCTTGCGCACGGTATAGCCGGAGCTGCCGACCTCCCGCTTTCTGTGGTTTACAGGCACGTTTGTAATATTTTTCGTGGCGCGCAGAACCAGGCCAATTACATACGGATAACTATGTTCATACTGCAGCATACTGTCAACGACAAAACGTTTTGCCGCGAAATAGCTTGTCAGCTGCAGCTCCTTGGGTTTTCCCAGCATAATGCGTGTCATAATGTCATTGATATGACTGCCAAAGTTACGAAATGCACTGTGTTGTTTGGAATTGTAGCTTGCATAGACCACATCGCTGCCCTGTTCCACGGCGTCAATCAGCCTGCCCACCTCGTCAGCCGGTGTCTGACCGTCATCGTCAAGACATACCACAATGTCCCCGTCCGATTTCCGCAGCCCCGCCATCAGCGCCGCATGCTGCCCGAAATTCTTCGCAAGACTGATTCCCGTAACATTGTTATGTTTTTCACAAATCTGCCGGATTACCGCAAACGTATTGTCAGGGGAGCAGTCATTCACGAGAAAAATGTCATAGTCGTACGCCGCAAGCCCTTTCATCGTATCCATAATTTCTGCCACAACTGCCTCAATCGTATGTTCACTGCGGTAGCATGGTATGACAAAGCTTATTTTGCTCATTCCCGTATGTCTCCTTCTAAAGCCCCGTAAAGGATTAAATCCTCATATTTCCCGTCCAGCACAAGCTCGTCCCGCAAATATGCCTCCTGCCGGAATCCTAATTTTTCATTCATGCGCACGCACGGCCTGTTGCAGGCAAGCACCCTCGAATGCAGCTTGTGCAGTCCCAAATGGTGAAACGCATAATCAAGAATCAGCCTTCCGACCTGTGTACCCACGCCCTTACTGCGCGTTTTATCGGAAGAAAGAAACAGCCCCCACTCCGCCTTATTGTTTTCCTCGTCAAAATTCTGCAGATAGACGGAGCCTATCGGCGTGTCGTCCTCTATGCCGCAGATTACAAACTGATGTACCTTCCCTGTAAAGACCTTGTTTCTCAGCCAGTCCAAATGCTCCTGCACCGTAATCTCCTTCCGGTACAGAAAGTTCTCCACGACATCCGGCGCATTCCTCCAGCCAAGCACAAGCCTGGTATCCTCCTCGGTAATCGGTCTTAAATAAACCGTTTCCCCTTTTATCAAAAAATCCTTATCTACCGGTTTCATTGTCAGCCCTCCAAATATCATACACCACAAACGCCGTATCGCCACTGTCCGTTCGGATTTCACCGGTACGCCTGCACTCCACGCGGACGCCCCGTTTGGCATAATACGCTTCCATCCACTGCATATCCCGCTCCGGCGCCGCCACAAAATACACGCCTTTCCTGCCAAGAAGCGCACTCTGCATATCGCGGAAGCCTTTATCCGCAAGTTTTTTACGCGCAAGCGGGCTCTTAGCAAGCCATCCCCCGCAGTAGTCATAATTTTTATATGAATTATCCACATCCAAAAATATCTTTTCCGAATAGGAAGCACCCTGATACGAGGTTGCGGAGTACACATCCATCACATAATAGCTCTCCGGATTTTCGCGGCAGTAATCCATAAATGCATACCAGCGCCTGTCCGCGGCTGCCCTCGCCTTATATTCCTCACCGACACGCATATCATTCAGCGCAAACGCAGTGACAAGCGCAAACAGCGTAAGCAGATATACGGTCGTCGCCGTAACACCCTTGGCCTTTTGCCCGGCAGTCCCTGTCAGCCGCTTCATATCCTCCAGCCAAAATCCGGTGATACAGGCAAGCTCTGTCATAAGAAGCGGCACGGTCACACGTGCAAGCACTCTGTCCGCCATATATAAATATAACCACAAAACACTCCTTATAACCAACAACAGCGCAATTTTCGGCACAATCCTGCGAAACACCCTCCAAAACTCCCTGTTTTTGGCCGCCGGTATCAGGCAAAAGAGTGCGTAAACCACATAAGCCGCCGCAACAGCAGACTTAGCCGTGCTAAAGGATTTTAAAATACTGTCCCTGTACAGCCAAAGCGCCTCCCTGATACTGTTTTTGCTCACGAAACCAAACGTATTGTTCAGCTGCTTCTTCTGATACTCTGCCATGGACTCCAAAAGCCATGTGTCAATCGACTCATCCAACGCAAAATTATAGTTTTCCAAAAGCGCATACGACTCCCGCGACAGCCCTACCGTTTCATAGAACTCCCTATTCTGTCCATAATCCGGGATATCGTAAAAATCATAAAGCTTTGTCCTTGCATCAAAAAACTCCCTGAAGCTGCTCCATTCATTGCCATGGTAGGCAAGCATGTCCAGGCAGAACACCGCAAGCATCCCAAGCAGCGCACCGCCAATTGGAAACAGGTATTTTCTGAAATTGGCGCCCGTAAGGATTTTTTCCTCGGACGCCCACGAAACCGCCCCCGCAAGCAGCAGAAACGGCATCAGCATCAGGCAGACTTTGGTCCGGATCATAAAAGCAAGCACCACCAGAAACAGCGGAATTGCGTATCTTCCCTTTTTGCTGCGGCTGTCAGAGGTAAGAAACAAAAAAACCGCGCACATCATGCACATTCCCGATGTCACGCTGTACTGTATAATGACAAGCTCGCGCAAAAACAGTCCAAAAAACACAAAAAGCTCCGCAAGAAGCGCCATAATACGACCTTTTACAGTCTGAAAAAGCGCGGTGAGGCGGATTGCGATAAGTACTGCCGCACCAAACTGGCAGACGCACAAAAACAAGCCATACCATGCCACATTTGGTACAACTTTGTACAGCTGGGCAATCAGCCACGCAAGCGGAAACAAAAGCTGCACACTGTAACCGCTCGGCGTACCCGTGTAGGCGCCCGAGACGATATCCTTAATCAGGGTATCGTCATTCAAATCATAATAAAAATCAAATGCAATCGCAGGAAACGCCACAAGCAGAAGGATAAATATGGCTAAAATACACACTCTGCCTGCTTTCCTGCCTGTGCGGCTATCCATCATACGCGATAGAACTCCTTCACCTTGCTAACGATATAATCCACCTCCGACTCCTTTAACGCATAGAACATCGGAAGCCTGAAAAGTCGTTCGCTCTCTTTTGTCGTGTAAACATCTTCCCCCGCAAACCTGCCGAACTTTAATCCTGCCGGAGCGGTATGGAGCGGAACGTAGTGGAATACGCTCCAAATGCCGTTTTCCTTTAAAAAAGCAAGCAGTCTTGTCCGCTCTTCCAGGTCGCGTGCCTTTGCATAGTACATATGCCCGTTGTGCTCACAGCCTTCGGGGATTGTCGGCAGCTCTAAAAGTCCGCGTTCCTTTAAAGGCTGCAGCAGGGTATTATACTGTTCCCAGCGCGCGCGCCTTGTCTTTGTGATTTCCCCTGCAAGCTCCAGCTGCGCCCATAAATATGCCGCGTTCATATCACTTGGCAGATAAGACGAGCCGTAATTCATCCAGCGGTACTTGTCCACCTGCCCGCGGTAATACTGCGAGCGGTTCGTACCCTTTTCGCGGATTATTTCGGCATCGTTTATATATTTTTCATCCTTAATCAGAATTGCGCCGCCCTCGCCCATACTCACATTCTTCGTTTCATGGAACGAATAGCAGCCAAAGTCGCCGATTGCGCCAAGTGCCTTGCCCTTGTACGTCGCCATGATACACTGCGCGGCATCCTCAATGACAAAAAGGTTATGTTTTTTCGCAATCGCCATAATCCTGTCCATCTCGCAGGCAACGCCCGCATAGTGAACCGGGGCGATTGCCTTTGTCCTTGGGGTAACCGCCGCCTCAATCAGATTCTCGTCAATGTTCATGGTATCGGGGCGGATGTCCACAAACACTGCCGTTGCACCGCGCAGCACAAATGCGTCCGCGGTTGATACAAAAGTGTATGCAGGCATAATAACCTCGTCGCCCTCCCTGATGTCCGCCAAAAGCGCGGCAAGCTCTGTCGCATGCGTACAGGAGGTTGTGAGCAGGCATTTTGCCGTGCCTGTCTGCTGCTCAATCCATTCATTGCATTTCTGTGTGAAAGGACCGTCACCACATATTTTCTGATTCTCCACAGCCTGTTTAATATATTCAATTTCCCTTCCCGTAAACGGAGGAACGTTAAAATAAATCATGTGGTTCTCCTTCCCATATTTTTCTATTCTTAATATTACACAGTATACACGAAATTTGCAAGGAAAATATTGGAAAAACGCAGTTTGCAGACGCCAATGGTAACCGCGGCAACATCACTGGCTTATCCGGCTGCAATACACTGCAAACATCTCATTTTCATACACGCTTTCATATTCTGATGCCTGCATAAAAGCAAGGATTGCATCGCGCTTTTTGTCCGTTTTTCCCAACTGCTCCCTTATTTCCAATGCCTGTATTCCCATTATTACAACCGGCGTTTCATTGTTTTGGCGCAGTGCATCCAAATCCTGCTCAAGTAAGCCAAGCCTGTTGGAATCCAAATCCGCCCATGTTGTGAAAATGGCGGGTTCCATGTCCAAAATATAGGATAAAGCCGGAATATCACCATACAATATCACCCGTTTTTTATTCAATCCGTTTTTATGCAGAAAACTGTCAAGCCCTTCTATTGCCTGCTTTTTTCCGGCAGTCGTTTTCAATTCCGAAGCGGCTGCGGCACAGCTCAGTTCAGATAACAACTCTTGTTCTGCGGAAGCTTTTGCATCGTGAAAAATAAAACAGTGTCCAAAAAGAATGCTTTGTATCATTGTGCAAAGCAAAATGATTACACATACGCTGACCGCCGCAAACCGTCTGTCTGCCCTAAATGCTGTATCTGTTTTTAACGTGCGCAGGCATTGCGCAAACAAATACACCGATACGGGCGCAACAAGAAACAGGTTATTGATAATCGGATAAAGTCCGTTGTTGCTGCCAAGCGGTGTAATCCATATGATTACGAGTAAAAAAACTGCCCACAGTTTACAGTCCTCCTTTATTTTGGAAGAAAAAAGCGCCCATACACAAGCTGTCATCACAAGCAGCAGATAAACCGTTACCCACTTATACATACTGAAAAAATCCGTATAATCAAAATCAAACATCCCTCTGCCATAGCAAAACCGGATAACTACCAGCATTCCCAAAAGATACAGGATTTTAATTGCATTTGTTATTTTATTGTTAATCTCTTTTTTTATTTTAATAACATCTATTACTTTAAATGCAGCCACGCCCAAAACACCATACACTGCAAAAATCCCAAGCCACGCGCTATACCGGAAATAATCACCAAACATCGCCCCAATCATGGATGTCGGCTTATAGTCAACTGCCGTTTCCGTGACTTCAAAAAGCGAAGCAATCATACCAGGGTAAGCGGATATTCCGTATTTCACACAGATATACCCAAGCGGCACAGCCATGCCTGCCGCATATCCCCCCACACAGTAAAGCGTCCTGCCGCACAGTCTGCGAAACGGCTCTTTTTTTATAATACTAAAATACCACAGCGGAACAATCAATGCCATATATGTAACATTCGGCATTCTGACGGCGATGCACAGCCCGAGAATTTCCCCGGCTGTAATATAGCCTTTTTTATTATCCTCCATAATTGCCTTATAAAGCACCAAAACCGCGGTTGTCATTAACAGATACCCAAGATAATGGTACAAAATTACATTTGGCGCCCAGCAAAGCGAGAGTGCGGTAAACTCCGCAAGAAAAAACAGTACTGTTCCCGCCTTTATTTTCCCCGCATAAAACCTGCACATATACAAAAAAGCCGCTGCCGACACCATGCCAATTAACAGCCCCGAATACAAATTCATCCCTGCCCACGTATTGCCAGATGGGAGGCATGACAGCACAACACCCGTAACATTTGCAAGGTATGTCGCAAGCTTCCACATCGGATTGAGCACGTCAAAAAAACGGTAGTTTCCAAGCGCATACCCGGCATCCATCATATCAACGCCCGTAAACGCGTGACGCAGCGGATACAGGAGCAAAACAACCGCTAAGAAATACTGTATGATTTTTCTTTTCCGTCCTGTTGTCTCCATTTCCATCTCCATTTTCCAGCACAACAATCTGCGAATTTATCCGCAACCATAAAATACCAACCTATGAAAACGCTATCCTTTGCACATTCTTCCAATCCTTGCCGCCGCATCCCTGCGGACAATCTCAATCAGCGTACTCACCCCAAAAACAGTCAGCACCGTGACAGCCATATGCCCCAGAAAGCGGGGGAGCGGCGCGTCTACCCATGCCGCACAGTCAAACCACTGCAGCCACAAATACCGGATATTGACATGCTCATGGATTAAATACACGCCAAATGTTGCCCCCGACACAAGCCCTATCGGTTTCCGAAACCGCTCCAGACGCCGTGCCGCCTTGTCCGTTTCCTTAGCAAAACGCCCGTTAAACGCCATAAACAGTCCAACCGCACCAAGATAGCAAAGCAGGTGATTATAAGAATATGCATAACTTACAAACGCCGAAAGACTTCCCGTCGCAAAAAAAACTGTTCTTATTATAAGAAACGACGCAAAAATCAGGAGCACACTGCCGATATAAAGCACAACCGACCATGCCCTGTTGCGAAGCACCGCAATCCCGAACCGCCGGATATACGCCCCTGTCAGATAAAGCGTCACAAACCAAAACGCGTCATACCCGTACTTATCCCAGGCAAGCTGCATTGGAATAACTGTCTTTGCCACACTGAAAACCAGCAGAAAACCGCCCAATAGCCTTAAAAAGCTCTTTTGGTCAAGCGCATCTGCCCCCCTATCCAAAAACGGCATAAAAAAACAGAGAATGACATACGACGTGGCAAACCAGTAATGCTCCGTCACAATCGGAAAAATATACATAAAAGCCTGGTACATGTCCAGCCGCTGTATCCCGGTAACACACGCAATCACACCAATGGTTACCGAATAAAATATCACCTGTTTCCAAATATTCAGAGGGCGCCTGAGCACGTCCTTCGTCTGGGAGCCGCCGCCGAAATATCCGCTGATCAGCACATAAACATTTACTGCGACAAGGCAAAACGCCTCAAGCAGCCATGCCACATACCCCGATACGCTGATATCCTCCCGCGTTGGCACGCCTAAAAAACCGCCCTTACTCAGATAATGAAGACACACAATCATCAGCATCGCAAGAATACGCAGAAGTTCATAATTTAATTGTCGCCCGTTCCTCTCCGCCATTGGTCAATCTCCATTCCAAAGAATTCTCCCGTGAAAGCTGAAAAATCCTGCCTGCAATCCTCTCCGCACCTTTTCCGTCAACCAGACGGCGCTCCTGCCTATTTAACAGCACTCGGTACTCCCTGTCACAAATGCACCGTTTTAGTGCCTCCACAGCCCTTTCCACGGTTGCGTCCCTGTCCGTACAAAAGCACCCTGCATTCACAATTTCCGTAAGAAGTGCCAGCTCCTGCGCGCCCTGTCTTTGGTTTTCGGCAAAATAAAACGCAATCATCGGCACACCGAGCGCACATATCTCATAAACCGTACTCCCCGTCGCCGTCACCACCACGTCGCAGCGTTTCATAAGCGCCTTTAAGTCCTTTAATCCCTCATAAATCACAACATTGTCCCGCCCGCCAAAGCGTTCCTTTAATTCCGTTGCAAACGCATTAAACGGTCCGCTCACAATATGCCACGTAACCGGATGATTATCATGTCCACGGCAAAACGTCTCCTCCGCCGCAAGAAAAGCCGTAAGGAACGCCCCCGCCGCAAAATAGGGGTCGCTGCCGCCTGTCGTAATCATAACATCCGTTACCTTATCGCGCACATCATACGCATTATCCGTTTGAAACAGGCGCCGCAATGGCACAAACGACGCTCCCAAAAGCGTGTCCAGCGGTTTTGCGTTTATCTGATACTGCTTTGCAAGCTTTGGCGCGTAAAGATTATAATTAATCAGCAGATTGACCGGATACGCTTTCCCCATATCCTCAAGGCAGACCGTAACGGCAATCCTGGAAACCGCCGCAAAATAAGATGCATCCGCCTGATAGCTGTCCACAAGCAAAAGATCGCGTTCCCGCACCAGTATATTTTCAAGCTGCGAAAGCTCGCTCATCATATCCTTAAAATCCGTATGCAGCACAATCACGCGAAAGCCCCGCTCCGCAATCATGCCGCGGCAGTCCTCGTCCGCCACAAGAAACACCGGTCTGCAGGTCTTTTCCAAATCGGCAGCCGCCTCCGCAATCGAAAGGCAGCGCATGACATGCCCCATCCCAATCTGCGTGTTGCCGTCCGCGCGAATATAAAACATCCCGTCTTACCTCCTTACGGTTTTGCGAATCAGCATAAATGCCTCCGCGCGCTCCATTCCCGCCGCCATCCCCCGTGTTTTGGACAGCACATCCATGCCCGTAAGGCTCCTTGGGTGCGGAAACGCGCAAAGCTCCGACACATAACTTTGCATCGCTTTTTCCTTCTGCGCGTAATAATCCGTGATGTCCACAAACACATCCGGGCAGAATACAGGCTGGATACTGTGGTCAAAATTCCACTCAGAGGAAGATAATGTCTCAAATGCATAGAGCTCCTCCACGCAGTAATCCCCAATCGGCCTTGTCGCCGTCAGCACCGCGCGCGCCGTATACTGATGATCCACATTCAAATCCCCGCTATAATGCGTATACACAATCTGCGGCTTCAATTCCCAAATTTTCTGCTCCACCGCCTTCACGATATCCAGCAAATCCATCTCGTCAAACCGGTTGTCTGGAAAATCCGCGAAAAATACATCGCAAAAACCGATTGCCTTCGCACTCTCCAGCGTATTCTGATGAAGCGCATCCACAACGTCTTTTTCCGTATCCTCCCTGTGCACCCCGCGCGAGGTCTGTCCTTCCCCCAAAATAAGCGCGTACACTGCATCACCTTCCGCCACATGCCTTGCTGCCGTCGCGCCGACACCAAGGATTTCATCATCCGGATGTGCTGCTACGATTAACACTGTTTTCATATTCATTCCTGCTCCTTTGTCCTGTTTCGAAAAACCACGCGCGCCGAAAGCGTCTGCCCGTCCCCGGACAGATCCGCTCCCTCAAACTCCAAACGGTAAGAGCCAAACTCCAAGTATGCCCTTGGATACCCCTCCGCATCCAGCATCCGGATATAGTCATATATCATATCCAATTCCATATCGGTCGTTATTTTACTTTCCTCCGGCTTTCTCCGCTTAAAAATAACAGGTTCTCCCTCCTGTGGCTTTGGCGTTATCCGCTCTGTCAGAAAAAGGGGTATCATCTTCTGAAAAATAATGTCCGCACACCGTATGAAAATTTCCTGCGCGCTCCCCGCAAGCGAAAGCGGCTGCTTCATATAAACAGGTCCGCCGTCAAGCGTTCCTGTCACTTTGATTGCCGATATCCTTGTTTCCTGATGTCCGCGCACAATCAGATTTTGCAAAGGACTGCCGCCACGCCCATATGGCAAATCCGTCATGTGGAATACAACGCACTCCCAGTTCTCTGTAATCTCATCAGGGATAAAATACGACCAGTGGGGCAGCAAAATGTAATCCGGATTAAAATGACGCACGTTATCCACTGTCATTTCCGCCTTTTGTGTATAAAGGACAATCTCATGAACTCCCGCATACTGCTTCTGCAATGCCTGTGCACGCTCAATGTTCCACGACTTGATTGTCGCAATGATGATTCGCATCCGTCCGCTCCTTTCCGCTGTCAGCTGTTTCGCCAGCGCCACCAGCCGTTTGTTTCTCCAGCCGGTCATTTCGCCAACGCCCTCTACAGACAGCATTCATACTGTATATATCCTTCCCGCTGCATCTTTGTAAATCCGCACTTCTCAAACGCTCTTGCCGATGCACGGTTTTCATATTTTACCTGGCCAACCAGTTTTGTAACGCCTGGTATTTTATCTATGGCAAGCTGTTCCTTGACCAGCGCAAGCATCCTGCTCCCATATCCTTTTCCCCGGTACTGGGCACCGATACTGTAATCAATCAACGCCTCACCGCCCGCAGTATCCAGCCGGATTTGCCCTACAGGTATTTCCCCGGCACACAGAATATAGTGATACACGGACTTGTCCGCCAGTTTTTCCGCAAACCATTCCACATGGTTTTCATAGGCAATCGGCTCCGTGTGAAACGCATTCCGCCGCACCACAGGATCATTTGCCCACGCGTAAAGCAAATCAACATCCTCCGCATTCACGGTTCGCAACAGTAAACACATCTTTTATTAACCTTACTCTTTCCTCAGTCTGCAAATTCACGGTTTCTACTCAATATCCGAAAGCGCCAGCGGCGTCCCGCGTTTTAAATCATGCTTTGCCGTCTTTCCAATCACATCTTTATAATACTTTGGCTTTAACCCGTAAGCCGGACGGATGCTCCTGATATTTTCAGCAGTAAGCTGTTCTCCCGCCCGGATATCCTCCACCACAAACAGCGAGCGTCTAAAGCACACATTCGACTTTTCCTGCTCCGAAACACCGTACGTCACCGTTCCCATTGCCTTCTCGACCTCACGCACCTGCATCACCATTTCCCGAAACTCATCCGGCTCCATCGAAAACGACGAATCAGGATTTTTAATTGCACGGCTGATACAGAAATGCTTTTCAATAATATTCGCCCCCATCGCAACCGCCGTCGCCGCACTGAAGCTTCCCATCGAATGGTCGGAAAGCCCGATTGGGATGTCAAAGCGTTTTTTCATGTCGCAGATGGTCGCCAAATTCATCTCCTCACTCTTTGCAGGGTATGCGCTGGAGCACTTCATCAGTGCAAGCTGCCTGTTTCCCGCCGCATAAATGGCGTCTGCCGCCTCCTCAATCTCCTGAAGTGTCGCCATTCCGGTTGACATAATAATCGGTTTTCCCTTCGACGCAATATACTCCAAAAGCGGGATATCCACCAGCTCAAACGACGCGATTTTGTAAAACGACACCCCAAGCTTCTCCAAAAAATCCACGGATGTCCTGTCAAACGGCGTGGAGAGAAAATCAATCCCCACCCTTGCCGCCTCGTCGCGCAGCTTATCCTGCCACTCCCAGGGAGTGTATGCCTTCTGATACAGGGAATACAGGTTTTCGCCCTCCCAGGTGCCTTTTTCTATATTGAAATATTCATTATGGCAGTTAATTGTCATTGTGTCCGGCGTGTACGTCTGAATTTTCACACAATCCGCCCCCGCCGCCTTCGCCACCCCGATCATTTCAAGGGCGCGCTCCATGCTCCCCGCGTGGTTTGCCGACATCTCCGCGATAATGTACGCCGGAGCACCGTCCCCTACTGTTCTTCCATTAATCCTGACTGTCGTTCCCATTCCTGTACCATACCTTTCCAAAATCCAAAACCTTCCCGTCTTTTTGCAGTTAACGCCGTTGCGCTCCCTCATCCCCATACAAAATCCGGTACTTCATCTCTGCAATCTCCCAGTCCTCGGGCGTATCTATATCCTGCACCGTCATTTCGTCCTGCACAAACGGCACCGCATTCTCCATCCATATCGCCTTCTGCTTCCGAAAACTTTCGACATTCAGACAGTAAAACTGTCCGCAATCATGGTAAAGCGGCTCCAAGTCCTGTGAACGCATGTTCATGCATTCTTTCCATTTCGGCACAATCCTGCCGTCCTGAACCAATACACCGCGCTGCGGCGGAAACGAAAACTTTACAACCGGAATGACACAGTCCGCTTTTTTCTCATCCAGCAAAAGCATTGCCGTGCGGATTGCCTTCGCCGTCACAAACGGCGCGGTCGGGTACATGCAGCATACCCTGTCAAAATGCATTCCCGCCGCTTCATACGCACAAAGCACCTCGTCTACCACGTCCGCTGTCGTCGCGTAATCATTCGCCGTCCTTTCACTGCGCAAAAACGGAACCTTTGCCCCCGCCCGCCTTGCCATATCCGCAATTTCCCCGTCATCCGTCGAAACCATGACCTCATGAAACATATCCGCCGCAAGCGCTGCCTCAATACTGTACTCCAGTATGGGTTTTCCTAAAAACGGCTTGATATTCTTGCGCGGAATACGCTTACTGCCTCCCCGCGCCGTTATAATCGCCACACTTTTCATCCGTACCCCCATCCTATCCAATAAGCCCAAAAGTACAAGGGCTGCGTTCCGGCGCCGCCCTTGTACTTCTATTTTCTATAATATGCAACAATTTTCTCCACTGCCGCGATCACATCATCCACGTCGCTGTCCGTAAGCGAATAATAAAGCGGCAGGCTTAAAATCTCATTATAAAGCTTTTCCGCATTCGGGCAAAGCCCTTTCCCATACCCAAGCTTCTCATAATACGGGTGCCAGTACACGGGAATATAGTGCACATTGCAGGCAATATTCTCCGCCCCAAGCGCCTCGAAAAAGCCCTTGCGGTCAATCTTAAGCTTTTCCGGCACAATCCGGAGGATATACAAATGCCGTACCGTATCCGACTCCGCGATTTCCTCCTGCACAAACAGCTCCGGCATTTTCCCAAACGCCTCATTGTAACGCTCCACAATCTCCCGGCGCCGCCCCGCAAAAAGCTCCAGCTTATCAAGCTGGCTTAAAATCAGCGCGCACTGCATATCCGTAATCCGGTAATTATACCCCAAATCAATCTGCTCATAGTACCACGGTCCATGACTTTCCCGTTCAAAAAAACGCGCATCCTTTGTAATCCCATGCGACCGGTACAGCAACAGCTTTTCATACAAATCCTCACGGTTCGTGAGCACCGCGCCTCCCTCACCGCCTGTCACGGTTTTTACCGGATGAAAGCTGAACGTCGTCATATCCGCAATGCTGCCGACCGGCGCTGCGTTATATTTCGTCCCAATCGAATGCGCCCCATCCTCAATCAGTACAATGCCTTTACCGCGGCACAATTCCAGCAATGGCGCAAGTTCCACTGCCTGACCTGTGAAATCGACTGCAACCACTGCCTTCGTCTTATCCGTAATCTTCTCCAAAACACATTGCGGGCTGATATTGTAGGTTCTCGGATTAATATCCGCAAACACGGGCTTCGCGCCACAGTAAAGCGCACAGTTTGCCGATGCCGCAAACGTAATCGGCGTCGTTATCACTTCGTCGCCCTCTCCCACGCCTGCCGCAAGCGCCGCAATATGCAGCGCCGCCGTACCGTTGCTGCACACCACCGCATATTTTGCCCCCGTAAGCGCGCAAAGCCGCTCCTCAAGCTCCGCAATCTTCGGACCGCATGTGAGAAAATCACTCCGAAGCACCGCTTCCACTGCCGCAATATCCGCATCGTCAATATACTGGTGTCCATAAAACAATTTCGTTTTCCTGACGGGAGTACCGCCCTCTATCGCCGGTTTTTCCATATCCCATGTGCCCCCTTTATCCGTTAATCGTGAAGGTCTGTCTTTAAAAGCGCACGAATCTGCTCCACCGAAAGCCACTGCGTATTGTTGCCGGAAGAATAATAAAATCCCTCCTCAACCTTCTTTCCGCTTGGATTCGGACGCTTTGACTCCTGCCAGAACATCTGCGGATAAATGATAAAATGCTTATCATACTCGTACGTCGTCATCGAATCCTCCTGGGTCACCATCACTTCATGCAGCTTTTCACCGGGTCTTATGCCTGTCTCAATCGTCTTAACGCCGGGCGCCATCGCCTCCGCAAGGTCTGTCACCTTAAACGACGGGATTTTACTGATAAACGTTTCCCCGCCCTTTGCTTCTTCAAGCGCCTTAATCACAAGCTCCACGCCCTCCGTCAGGCTAATCCAAAACCGCGTCATGCGGTAGTCCGTAATCGGCAGCTCCTTTGCACCCTCGTCAATCAGCTGCTGGAAAAACGGAATCACGGAGCCGCGGCTGCCCGCCACATTTCCATAACGTACAATCGAAAAGTTCAAATCCTTATTGCCGCAGTACGCGTTTGCCGCGATAAACAGCTTGTCCGACACGAGCTTTGTCCCACCGTACAGATTTACGGGATTGACTGCCTTATCCGTCGAAAGCGCCACCACTTTTTTAATCCCCATATTCAGGGATGCGTCAATCACGTTCTGCGCACCGTTGACATTCGTCTTAATCGCCTCGTTCGGGTTGTACTCACACGCAGGCACCTGCTTTAACGCTGCCGCATGGATTACATAATCAACGCCCTCGAACGCGCGTTTCATGCGTTCATAATCGCGCACATCACCGATGAAAAAACGGAGCCTGTCCTTGTACCGGACAAATTCATTCGCCATCATCCACTGCTTAAACTCATCCCGCGAATAAATGATAATCTTCTTCGGATGATAGTGCTCCAGCACATACTCCGTAAAACAATGCCCGAATGAACCGGTACCGCCTGTTATCAAAATTGTTTTGTCGTCCAATAACATATATGTTCCTCCATAAAATCCTTCATTCCTGATACATCTGCATAATTAAACTAATCTTACCATATCTTTCCATAAACGTCAAAAAAAACTACTCGTCAAAAACCATGTTTGCGGTGACGTCCTTAACAACTTTATCATATACGATAATATTCCACCTGCTGCCTGCCTGATAATAATCCTCTCCGTCTATAAGCACCTGATATACACTGCCAAGCTTTGAAAGCACAAGCTCCTTTTTTCCAATCCTCATATGTCTGATTCCATTATTCTCCCATTGCACCGTTAAAGCCGGGACCGCGTCCTGATACACCCATTGCTGCACCTGCGCCCTTTTGCCCTTCCCTGAGTTTACACGTGTAACAATGACAACAAGGTTTTCATCCTCCATCAGCTGGTTGAAGCATTCCTCCGCCTTTGTCGCAGACATATAATCCTGCCATCCGCTTCTGCGCTTATAATCACATGCATTATCCCATGAATTCAGGGCAGAATCCGCTCTTCTGTCAGGCAGTTCAAAATTTTCTTTCAGATAAGCGCCAAAATGGCCTGTAACCTTTTTCGCCCCAAAATCATTGAGGTGGTCGCCGTCCCTGAAATCGTAAGCCACATCCAGCTCCAATTCCCCATTGTGATACAGCTCATTATAGTCCACAAATTTCAGCCCGCGCTCCTCTGCCAGTTTCCTGACTGCCATGGTCTCATACCGGTGCCAGTTTTCCTTGGGCGACTTAAAAAGCAGCAGTTGTACATTATTCCGGGCGCACAGCCTTACCATCTCATCAAGGCAGACAATATTTGCCTCGCCAATCCATGCCTCGCCTTCATAATCATAGTCTCCCAGATTGACAGCCTGCTGCGTCACCGACTGCGTTTCCAAATACCCCTTTGTATAGTTTGTCTTATCCTGATAAAAATATGTGTAATCAATTTTACTTAACTCTTTCCAACGGCTGTGATAGCGAAATACCGGAAATACATAGGAAAAATACTCGGCATTCACCGCTCCCACCGACTGATAGATGCACTGGAGCTTATCAATGGAAAGCGGAATGTCCGTATATCCCCAGCGCAGCCCCGCTTCGTTCTTACTGTTTATCGAATCCCCCGCCATCATATTAACCTCGAGCGCCACCACCTTAGGCTTCTGCCGCTTTAACGCCTCTTTCAGATAAAGTGCCGAGATATTCATAGGCTGTGATGAACTGCCAAAATCATACGAAGCAATGCCGTACTCTTCGTACAGCACAAGCGGATCCACCGTACAAAAGCTATTGCTGCTGCCAATGACAATCAAGTCAATATCGTTTTTCTTCTCAGCATAAAATCCGTCCACAATCGTCGTGGAATCGCCGATAAACTTTGCACGGACAATTTTTCCCGTAATTCCAAGCACCAAACCGATAAACACCAAAAAGGACACAACTGCCGCAATTCTTGAAATACCTGTCCGTTTCAACGCTCTCATCCTCCGTTCAAAATTGGAAATAAAGGAACTGTGCCGCGTCATACCCCTCGCCATACACGCCAAACACAATCACCATAACAAGCAGGAATGCTACAATAATATACTGCACTGCAAGCGGTTGTTCCTTTACCAAAACGTCAAACAGCGCTTTTTTCCGGGCATAATATGCATCCACAATCAGCAAAACAAAAATCCCGATTAACATAACATTCATCTCATTTCGTTCAAGCCCCAAATGATAAACGGATCCGTCAAAAAAGGACCATACATCAAAAGACGTAAACATTCTGTACAGATAATAACAGGCGTCTTTTACCGTGTCCGCCCGAAAAAACACAAAAGACAGCACAAACAGGGAAAATGTACACAGTCCCTGGAAAAAACGGTATCCGAACGACTTTATCCGGACATGGAAAAATGTCTGGATTCCTGTTTTAAGCGGTTTTAGCAAATCACCTATGATAATATATGCTCCCTGTATTGCCCCCCAAACGACGTAGTTCCAACTGGCTCCATGCCAAAGTCCGCTCACTGTGAACGTTACCATGTTATTAAAGTATTTCCTTGCCTTCGAACATCTGTTTCCGCCAAGTGGAATATACAAATAATCCCTAAACCACGAACTAAGCGATATATGCCACCGTCTCCAAAGTTCACTGATATTTTTCGAAAAAAACGGTGCCTCAAAATTGACCGTCAGTTCGATTCCCAAAACATTTGCAGCACCAAGCGCAATAATGGAATAACTTGCAAAGTCACAGTAAATTTGGACGGCAAACAGCACGCCTGCAAGCATAAGCGCTGCACCATAATACATGTAATATCTGTCAAACACCTGATTAACAAGCACTGCCGCCCTGTCTGCAATGACCATTTTCATGAAAAATCCCCACAGCATCAAAAGCAGCCCTCTGGTAACCTTGTCAAAGTTCCAGGTTCTCTTATACGGGAGCGCCTCAAGCTGTCCCAGCAGATGGCTGCTTCTCTCAATCGGTCCTGCAACCAGCTGTGGGAAAAAAGATACAAACAAGGCATAC
>DKYC01000019.1:1141-8137 GCA_002492295.1 Lachnospiraceae bacterium UBA7110 | reverse complement strand
ATTTATTAAATTTTTTGAAAATATTAAGTTCACATTTCAAAGAATATATGTTATAATAATAAAAATTAAGGATAACATAACATATTACTTGGAATTATTACAACAGGAGAGCACAAAGAGAGCGTTTGAACTGTGTAAAAAACAGCTTTTGCGGATTCTGAAAAACCTATGTCCGAAAAAATATTCGGTAAAGCTGCATTTGGGCTTTGAAGATCCTGCCGTGCTTGGAAATGTGCTTGCCGTGTGGGGAATGCTTTACCCGTGGCATATGGGAAACATTGATATCTGTCCTGAATTTGAAAAACAGATTGTGGAAGGCAGCTTTTTTTTCAAAGGACGGGTAAGTGTTTGTGTCCTTCTATGGACTGCATGGCTGTTTCTGACAGATAAAAACATAAAGCGACTCCGCAAACAGCTTCATCTTTAAACGGTTTCCCGGTTTTGGCAAAAATGAGGGGATGAAAAAATAAGCACATAACGAATCAATTATTTTGGAGGTTTCATAGTGATGTCTGAAAACAATTTTAACGGTGTGATTAATTCCATGATGCAGGGGATGGAAACATTTCTGTCTTCGAAAACGGTCGTAGGAGAGCCTACGCAGATCGGGGATACGATTATTATACCTCTGGTGGATGTTACCTTTGGCGTAGGCGCAGGCGCGTCATCCCAGGATAAAAAGAACGGCGGCGCGGGCGGAATGTCGGGAAAGATGTCGCCGAGCGCAGTGCTTGTGATAAAAAACGGGCAGGTACGGCTTGTAAATATTAAAAATCAGGATACGGTCAACAAAATTGTAGATATGGTACCGGATTTGCTGGACCGTTTCACGTCGAAGAAGGATATGCCGGATGACGACGAGGCAATCAGCGCGGCTTTTCCGGAAAATAAATAATTCGAAATTGGAGCGCATATATTAAATAACAAAGAGAGAACTGCCGGAGTAATGGTGGTATGAAAAGGCTTATCGGATTTTCTGTTTTATGTTTTGCTTTCGGTATGCTCTTTATGCTGGTAATAGGAAACACATGGATTGGACTGATACTGATTACGATTTTTATCATTGTCGGTTACAATCTGTTTAACTGCAGCTGCTAATTCACCGATTTGGACAGCGATAAATTCAAATTTCAAAAATAATATGGTTGAAAGAAAGGCATGGTTATTGATATGGTGGAGTTTGAAGAAGAACTAAAGAGAGGCGAAGATGAAACTCCTGACGATGTCAGGAAATTAAAGACATGGATGTTTCAGGAGCAGGTACGGATACAGGCGAGAAGGGACGAGCTTATGGAGTTTAACCATGAGCTTATGGAGATTAAGCAGGAGCTTGAAAAGGAAAAAAATGCCTTAAGCATCAGGGAAGAAGCAATCAAAAAACGTTATAATGACAATGAGGCATTCATCGCAAAAAAGCTGAAAATCATAGAGGATGCGTATCACCAGCTTGATCTTGACAAAAAAGCGCTGGAGTGTGAAAAGCTGAATTTTGAGCATGAGCGGAGTAAGTACAGACGGCAGAAAATGGCAGGTTCTGGCAGCAAATCCAATGTGCATCTGTATGGGGGCGCAACGGAGGCTTATGACGGGACAAGCTTTTTCCGCGGGGTTGACAGTGAGCTTGCACTCAGAAAGCGTTATAAGGAGCTGTTAAAGATTTTCCATCCGGATAATAAATGCGGAGACACAAAGACGCTGATTAAAATCCAGACAGAGTATGACAGTCTTAGAAGCCAGTACTACGAAGGGTAGCGCTGGCTTTTCCCTTTGGATATAATCCGTAACGCTATGGGGAATGTCCATGTGTCCGCATGCACAAAAAAAGGAACATCAAATGTTCCCTCTTTATGTTTAATGTTTAAAAATTTTATTATGCTCTTTCTACCGCACCTGAACGCAAGCATCTTGTACACACGTGCATTCTCTTAGCCGCTCCGTTTACCTTGCATTTTACGCTTCTTATGTTTGCATGCCAAATTGCATTGGATCTTCTATGAGAATGACTTACGTTATTTCCAAAATGAACGCCCTTGCCACAAATATCACACTTTGCCATCGTTCGCACCTCCTCGACTAATTTAAGTCATTTGATTCACAACATTAGTATCTTATCAAATAAATCGCAGTTTGGCAAGGCTTTTTTTGCAAAAAGTGTAAAAAGAAAATATATGTTTCTTTTTTTCCTAAAAAAGGTTATAATAAAAATAATTATTGTTTTAAGGAGGATTTCTATGAAAGGTTCTATGAATACTCATATGGGTAATATCTATATCGATCCCGAAGTCATTGCACAATACGCGGGAAGCGTTGCCGTAGAATGCTTTGGAATCGTCGGAATGGCATCGGTGAACGTAAAGGATGGTTTGGTGAAGCTTCTGATGAAGGACAGCATTACGCATGGAATATCCGTGAGTATTGTGAATAATAAATTGACGCTTGAATTCCATGTGATTGTTTCTTATGGCGTCAGCATTGTTACGGTGTGCGATAATCTGATTAGCAGCGTAAAATACAAGGTAGAGAACTTTACAGGGCTCGAAATTGAAAAAGTAAACATCTATGTTGAAGGTGTTCGAGTAATTGATTAAGGAGGATTTTTGAAGTGGTTTTAAATACAATCGACGCAGGGATGCTTGCTAAGATGTTTCTGGCCGGAGCAAAAAATTTAGAAAACAAGAAAGAGTGGATTAATGAATTAAACGTATTTCCGGTTCCCGATGGGGATACGGGTACCAACATGTCCATGACAATCCTATCCGCGGCAAAAGAGGTGGCTGCCATTGAAAATCCCGATATGGCATCGCTCGCAAAGGCAATTTCGTCAGGTTCCCTAAGAGGGGCAAGGGGAAATTCCGGTGTAATCCTTTCACAGCTTTTCAGGGGCTTTGCAAAGGTCATCAGGGAGTATGACAATATTAATGTGGCAATCCTTGCCTCCGCCTGCGACAAGGCAGTGGAGACGGCATACAAGGCTGTCATGAAGCCAAAGGAAGGTACTATTCTTACGGTCGCGAAGGGTGCGGCAAAGCGGGCTGATGACCTTGCAGTGTCCGGTGAGAAGGATTTGGAGGTCTTTATCACGGAAGTCATCAAGGAGGCTGAGGCGGTTCTTGCACAGACGCCGGAGATGCTTCCCGTATTAAAACAGGCAGGGGTCGTTGATTCCGGCGGACAGGGTCTGGTTGAGGTTTTAAAAGGCGGGCTTGACGCGTTTCTCGGCAAGGAGATTGATTTTTCCATGGAAACTGCCCCTGTTTCAGTTTCCCAAACGGGTTCCATAGGTGCTAATATTGAAGCGCAGGCGAACGCGGAAATTAAGTTCTGCTATTGCACACAGTTTCTGATTATGCTGAACAAAACGTTTAATATTAAACAGGAGATGGATTTTAAGGAGTTTCTGTCATCCATCGGCGACTCCATTGTTGTTGTCGCTGATGATGAAATTGTAAAGGTACATGTGCATACCAATGATCCCGGACTTGCCATGCAAAGGGCGCTCAAATATGGGCAGCTTACGACAATTATCATTGAAAATATGCGTCTGGAGCGTGACGAAAAGGTTTCGGATATGATGGAAAAAGAGATGCAGAGCGCTTCCGTTTCCGATTCCATGACATCTGCTGAAGGGAAAAAGGGGCAGGTGTCCATGGAACACAAGGATACGGGCTTTATTGCAGTATCGGTCGGTGACGGAATCAATGAGATTTTCCGCTCCCTTGGCGTGGATTATATGATTGAGGGCGGACAGACAATGAATCCGAGCACGGAGGATATCTTAAACGCAATCGACAAAATCAATGCTGACAATATTTTCATTTTCCCGAACAACAAAAATATTATCCTGGCAGCAAATCAGGCGAGCCAGCTTACCACGGACAAAAACATTATCGTAATTCCGACCAAGACCGTGCCGCAGGGGATTACGGCAATTATCAATTATGTGCCGGACATATCGGTGGAGGAAAATGAAGCCGTAATGACGCGGGAAGCGGGCAATGTGGCGACAGGACAGGTGACCTATGCCGTGCGTGACACCATGATTGATGGAAAGGAAATCCATCAGGGTGATTTTATGGGAATCGGCGATTCGGGGATTCTTTCGGTCGGTATGGATTTGCAGGCGGTCGCGTATGAAATGATTGAAAAGCTTATGAAGAAGGATTATAAACTTATCAGCATTTATTATGGCGACGATGTTGAGGAGATGCAGGCGCAAAAGCTTGCGGATAAGGTAAAAGCCGTGTTTGCCGACTGTGATATCGAACTTCAGTTTGGCGGGCAGCCGATTTATTCTTATATCGTATCGGCGGAATAAAATACAGAAGCAGTATGGGAAGATTATGCAATTAGACGATTCAATCACGGTCGTAAGCGGCATTGGGGAAAAGACAGCCGCATTATATCACAAATTGAATATTTTTACGGTTCATGACCTTATTACGCATTATCCGAGGGATTATGAGGAATGGCGCGATATCGTTCCGATTGGAGAGCTTAGGGCAAATCAGGTGCATGCCATACGGGGCACGGTAATCACGGCTCCGCAAACGCTCCATATCAGGAAAAACATGACGGTCACAAGCGTGCGTGTAAAGGATTCGAGTGGGGCGTGTGAAGTGACTTACTTTAACATGCCCTATATGAAAAATACACTGCAGGTGGGAAAGCAGCTTATTTTTCGGGGACGCGCCGTTTTAAAGAACAACCGGATGGTTTTTGAACAGCCCAGGATTGTAAGTCCGCATGATTTTGAGAAAAATCTTCACAGGCTTTCACCGGTTTACCCGACAACGAAAGGGCTTACCATTGCCGCCGTCACAAAGGCGGTGCGTTTGGCGCTTGAGGCGCTTCCTTTTGGGGATGATTACATTCCGGAAGCAATGCGCCTCAAATATGGACTGTGCGATTTACGTTACGCAATGCTTGGAATTCATTTCCCGGCAGACAGGGAGGAACTGCTTGTTGCACGCAAACGCCTTGTTTTTGAGGAATTTCTGTTTTTTATTGTATCAGTTATGGTATTAAAGGATATGGCGTCACGCGCAGTCAATGACTGTCCGATGATGCGTATTGACGCGTGCCGTGACCTGATTGGGCATCTTCCGTACCGTCTTACAAATGCACAGCAGAGGGTGTGGGCGCAGATTGAGGAGGATATGTCTTCCGTGCACCTTATGAACAGGCTTGTTCAGGGGGATGTCGGTTCGGGTAAGACGATTGTAGCGGTTCTTGCCATGCTAATGTGTGTGATGAACCATGCACAGGCGGCATTCATGGCTCCAACGGAGGTGCTTGCAAGGCAGCATTTTGATACAATTTCAGAGTTTGCGCAAAAATATGGTATTCCGTTTAAGCCTGTTCTTCTTACGGGGGCGCTTACTGCGCGGGAGAAACGGCGCGCGAAGGAAAGCATTGCGCTTGGCACCTGCAATATTATCATAGGCACACAGGCGCTGATACAGGATGATGTGACGTTTTACAATTTACGGCTTGTCATTACGGATGAGCAGCACCGTTTCGGCGTAAAACAGCGTGAAGCATTCGCACAGAAGGGCTTGCAGCCGCATATTTTGGTGATGAGTGCGACACCGATTCCGAGGACGCTTGCGATTATATTATACGGGGAGCTGGATATCTCGGTGATGGATGAACTGCCTGCAAACAGGCTTCCGATTAAAAACTGTGTTGTAAACACGGATTACCGCAAAAAGGCATACCAGTTCATTGCAAAAGAGGTGGCGGACGGCAGACAGGTTTATGTTATTTGCCCGATGGTGGAGGCGAATGATGAGGTAATGGGCGACCAGCCTGTTTTGGAAAACGTAATTGATTATGCGGATAGGCTGAAAAAAGAGCTTCCTGCGTCTGTCCGCGTTGATTATCTTCATGGTCAGATGAAGGCGAAGGCAAAAAACTTTATTATGGAGGAATTTGCCAGCCATAACATTGACGTGCTTGTATCCACGACGGTTATTGAGGTTGGAATCAATGTGCCAAATGCCACGGTTATGCTTGTGGAGAACGCGGAACGCTTCGGGCTTGCGCAGCTTCATCAGTTAAGGGGGCGCGTGGGGAGAGGAGAATACCAGTCCTATTGTATATTTATGACTGCCACAGGTCAAAATGATACTATGGAGCGTTTGCAGGTTTTAAATCAGTCAAACGACGGGTTTTTTATTTCCTCGGAGGATATGCGCCTTCGGGGACCGGGGGACTTGTTTGGAATCCGGCAAAGCGGACAGTTTCAGTTTACGATTGGCGATATTTATCAGGACGCGGGAATTTTGCAGGAAGCACAAAGCTGCGCACAGGAAATTTATGCGGCATATCTTGCAAACGGAAAGACACCTGCTTATGGGCACGAGGCATTTTGGGCGCATTATGAGGAGCATATTTCGTCGGATGTTGACTTTGTCAATATCTGATGAAAGGATTGACAGCATAGATTTGGATATTTTTCATATGGAAATTTGTGCCGACACATAACTTATGTGTTGGCAGAACGGAGGACTGACATATGTCAAAAATTGCAGTAGTTACGGACAGTAACAGTGGGATTACACAGGCGCAGGCGTTGGAGCTTGGCATCAGTGTGCTCCCGATGCCGTTTATGATTGACGGGGAAACGTATTATGAGGAAATTACATTGAGCCGGAAGGAATTTTATGAGAGACTTGCGGCAAATGCCGATATCTCAACATCACAGCCTTCGCCGGAATCTGTTTTGGCGTTGTGGGATACGCTTTTAAAGCAGAACGACGAGATAGTCCACATACCGATGTCAAGCGGTTTAAGCGGCTCATGTCAGACGGCGCTGATGCTGGCACAGGATTACGAGGGAAAAGTGCATGTGGTAAACAATCAGCGGATTTCGGTAACGCAGAGACAGTCAACCCTGGATGCCATCGCGCTTGCAAAGGCGGGAAAGAGTGGAAGCGAAATTAAGGAGCTGCTTGAGGCGGATAAGTTTAATTCCAGTATTTATATTATGCTGGA
>DKYC01000019.1:703-856 GCA_002492295.1 Lachnospiraceae bacterium UBA7110 | reverse complement strand
TTTAATTCCAGTATTTATATTATGATTGACACGCTGTATTATCTTAAAAAGGGCGGAAGGATTACGCCGGCGGCGGCAGCGCTGGGGACACTTTTACGGTTAAAGCCCGTGCTTCAGATTCAGGGGGAAAAGCTGGACGCGTTTGCGAAAGCA
>DKYC01000019.1:0-404 GCA_002492295.1 Lachnospiraceae bacterium UBA7110 | reverse complement strand
AAGCTGGACGCGTTTGCGAAAGCACGCACGGTCAATCAGGCGAAGTCAATTATGATGACTGCGATAAGGAATGATATTGAGAAGCGTTTTGGAGGCGTTTCGGAGAATAATCCGATTTATTTGCAGATTGCACATACAGAAAATGAGGAAGCGGCAGGGGTACTAAAGGAAGAGCTTACGGCACAGTTTCCGGGGTATCCGGTTTATATTGACCATTTGTCACTTAGCATTTCGTGCCATATCGGACCAGGATCGCTTGCGATTGCCTGCTGTAAGAAATTGATTTAGGAAATTGGGAAAAGGTTTGATTCGCAAGGAATCAGACCTTTTTATAAAAAAAGATACCTTGCTTTCTTTCTCATGAATCAGCAAAGTATCTTTTTTATTGATTATTTTTATTTTAT
>DKYC01000035.1 GCA_002492295.1 Lachnospiraceae bacterium UBA7110 | reverse complement strand
AAAAATTATTCTGCGGAGTTTTACCAGATATGAATGGTACAATACACTAGGAATCCCGTTATTTGATATACGTTACAAACGCGTTCCCATTCTGCCAGAACAGGTTAGTGGCATCATTCATTCCAACCTTATATACGCTGCCCGTCGCTGGATCCATTACAACGACATTCAGCTCATTAAAACCAATCAGCAGCATTGCCCTGCCGTCTTCAAGACTCACAAGCACCGGAATGTCCTTATTTGTATAGTAAAGGATTGCGTCGAGGCTTACGCCGCGAAGCTCCAGCACCCTTGCGCCGTTTAAATTTTCCTCCAAAATCTGTTTTACACTGCTGCCGCGTTCCAGCATAGGCTGTACATTTTTTATGATGCCTTCAAATTCCAAAATCGTTTCCAAACATGTTGCAAGCTCGCTGCCGTTCTCATCTACCTGCTTTCCCGTTATCGCCATAATCTGATTTCTCGTGCTGCGGGAAGTCTTTTTCCAGACATAATCCCCTTTTTCGTCCACCACAGTACCGTTTATTGTATAGGCAAGCTTGATTGCATCCGCTTCATGCGTAAATGTTCCGTCTATTCCGTATTTTCCATAAACATAATAACGGATTATGGGATGCTCGATTTCAATCTTCATCTCCCTTGAACCTTCAAACATCAGAAGCATTGGCATCGTATGCTTGAGCTTCCTGGGTTCTACTACATTTTTTAAAACAATCTGCACAATCTTCTCATAGCTTTGCGTTGCAACGACTTCCGAGGAATTGTATCCCGTTTCCTCCACCATATTATTGACAATCTGATCGGAATCGCATTCCTCATAATTGCCTGTCTCCGCATCTTTCTGCATTCTGGTAAGCGTAATCAGATTGTCCTCTATGACCGCGCCCGTAACATAGATTCCATTGTGCTCATATGTTTTTAAAATCTCTCCCTGCTCATCCTGGATATATACCGCATGCATTAAAAAGGTCACGGCACCCGAGACGTCCACTTTGATATCGTCATATTTTGCCACACCATAAATCAAATCCTCGTTTATAAAACCAAGCGGCAATAGTCTGCTGTTTCCGTCTGCCTTGATTTCACCGGTAACGCCCGTATTCAGATTCATGCGGATTAACCGTGTACAGTTGTACGCATCAGCGGAGTTCTGCCACACAAGCATTTTGTCGCTTTCCGAGACCTGAAAGCTGCCCTGCTGAAGATTTTCTGCCACCACGCTGCTTGTGCGTTCCACCAAATTCATTGCAAGGATAACGCCGTCAAGGTAAATATAAAAGACACCGCTTTTGTTGATATAGGAAAGCTGGTCAATATCCGTCTTCAATGTGGCAAATGATTTATCGTACGGTATGAACATCAGTTCCTCAACTGTGTTAAGCATACCGTTGTACTCATAAATTTCAACACCCATATTTCCTTCGTGGCTGCCTCTGTTCATGTAACCGTACACAATAAAAATAACATTTCCCGTCTCATCAACATTCAGGATTTTAATCCCGTGGCTGTCGTAACTGCTGCGGGGATCGTTTCCGTCATAAAAGCTGAACAGATATGCCATTTTCTTATCGACGGAGTGGTAACAGAACAGCTGGTTTTCATTGACAAAAGCGAGATTCAGTCCCCCGTCGCTTTCCATCATACTGACATCGCTGTTTCTGATGCCAAGCATAATTTTATTGCTTGCATAGACATCCGCCTCCGGATCGAACAGCTGGTTCATACTGCGCTCATAATCAAGCAGATAAATCCGGTCAGGTGTATACCTGATGCGAAAAAATTCCACAATATTATACGTATTATTTTCCTTACTCCATGAGCTGCCTCCAGAGGTCTGCACCCTGTAATAAAGTTTTACGGACGCGGTGCTCTCATCAATTTCGCTGATCATGTACTGGGGTTGCGTCAGTTTTTTCACATGCAGATCCGCCCACGTCACCTGATTTAGGCTACAGTGAATATCCACATAACTGAGCGTCGTATTGTCGCCCTTTGTATTTGACTCAAGATATGTCACAAGGTCATCCGCCTGTTCCTTATCGAAGGTCTTTTCGTGAAAGTTCCTTATAAAGGTCAGTTTTTCCGCGGTATGGTACTGTGCGCCGTCAATGATACGTGTATAGTAACGCACCGTTTCCCTTCCGGTTTCCAGCATTAGTATCCAGTTATATTCCACACCCGTTTCAATCAAATCCTTGATTGTCACAGTCGCACGGATTTGATTTGTGTCTTCGGTATAATCTTCCACCGGTGTGCTTTCCACGAGTCTTTCCCCGTCAATACTTCGTACTTCAAATGATATTTTATCAATGCTGTTTCCGTATTTATCTATCGTAAAACCCAGCGTTCTTCCCTCTCCGAGCGGTGTAATGGTATCCCTGAAAAAGCTTCCGTTCAGCTCCTGCCTTAATCCGTGCATATAATTATGGGGAATCCCGTTTGTGGTGATATGAACCAGCGGAAGCGACGCTTCCGCCATGGTTGCTGTCATCTCTTCATTCCCCTTATTGTAAATGCTGCTGCTCACAAAAAGAGTCAGGATAAATACTGCGAAGCAGACAATTATCTTACTAATAGCGTTTTTCATTCTGTATCTGTGCTCCCTTCAAAGTCTGCCTGTTTCCTGTTTAAAAGCCTCTCAAGCATGGGGGTGACATGCAAAAATTCCTCAAGCCTGGCAAGCTGCCCTGTTTCCGCTTTGTATCGCATCCGTTCCTTCTTTACTGCCCTGATTAGCAGGTTTTTCGGTGTGTTTTCCAGTTCAATAAACTCAAGCAGCTGTGTGTCATATCCCTGATTTTCCAAAAGGTTCGCGCGGATGGCATCGGTCATGAGCGCTGCCATTCTTTCCTTTATAATACCGTATTTTAAAACCGGCGCAAGCTCAGGGCACTGGATTTGCCGGTTCAGCTCATGCTGGCAACAGGGAACGGACAGGATGACTTTGGCATTCCAGTCTACCGCCTTTGCAAGCGCGTAATCTGTTGCCGTATCACAGGCATGGAGTGTTACTACCATATCCACCTGATCTGTCCCTTCATACGCGCTGATATCTCCTACAAGGAATTTTAACCTGTCATATCCGAATTTATCCGCAAGCGCCTGGCACGACTTGATAACATCTTCTTTTAAATCAAGTCCGGTGACACGGATATCATAATTGTTTATGACCTTGAGATAATAGTACAGTGCAAAAGTCAGATACGACTTTCCGCAGCCAAAATCAATGATATTAAGTGTGTTTCTCTCCTTATATTTTAGAAACGGCAGAATATCACGGACAAACTCAAGGTATCTGTTAATCTGGCGGAATTTATCATACTTTGCCTTCACGATTTTTCCTTCGGGCGTCTGCACGCCAAGCTCCACTAAAAACGGAACGGGAGTATCCGGCGGAAGAATATACTGTTTTTCCCTGTTGTGCGCAAATGCCGGTTTGTCTGTCTGCAGGGAGTTTGGCTCCGATGCAGCGGTTGCTTTTTCTTTGATTGTAAGTTTCCCTTTTTTGCTTACAAAAACGGTAAGACAATGCCCCTCCGTCTTTGCCTCAAGCTGCTTAAAGTCGTTTTGCATTGCATCCGCAACATAATCCGCAAGACTGTCTGCTTTCAGATTTTCATGAAAAACTTTTGTTCCTATAAAGCGTTCTGCCTGATAGAATAAGTCCTCTTTTATAACCACAGGGCGGATTTTCAGCCGTTGTATTTTCTCCCTGTTACGCGGATTGCTTGCGGTCATAGACAGGACTGTCTCGTTATTTTCTATATAATTACGGATTACTTTCTTTAGATTTTCCATAATGGGCCTCCTCTTGTGTCTATCACTATTATATGGGAATGAAAGCAAATTAACAATATCTATTCTGTCCTCTCCTGTAATTTCAGATTTATAAAAAATGGAAGAGTTTGAGAAAAACGCAGGGTTGATTCATCTGTAATGAAAAAGAACTCCTGGTTGCTTTTCATGGGTCAGGAATGCGCTGTACTGCGCATTCCGTGAGAACATGAACTCCTGCCCGAATTTCCGTTCAAAATGAAATGGATATTGTAATTCCCTGCCTGAAATGCTATAATTGTTTATACTAGGAAACTAATAAAAATATTTACTATGGGAGGTATTTCATGAAAAAGAAACTAACGCTTTGGGCAGTACTGTGCATGATGCTTGTATGCATTATGTCGGTAACGGCATTTGCGGCAGGAACGGCATCCATCACACAGTGCATTATCAGTGGTGCAGACCAAATCACGGTAACGGCGACAACATCCGGCGTGGCAAGTGAGGATGGAAACCTGTACCTGTTCGAGCTGAAGCCTTATCAGAATTCCATTGCCGGCAGGGTTGACTTCTGCGCAGTGGCACCCAATGCCCCGACAGTAACATTCACGACACCCCTCGGAAAAAACACGGCAAATTCCAAGCTGTGCTCGAGATTTGTGGTAGCGGCGAAGGCAGGCGGCGCCTATACGGCAGTCAGTCAGGAATTCTACATCACGAACCCGGAAGCCGGCGCGGCACATACGGCGGTCAATCCGGTTCCTTTATCAATCAAAGGAATTACGGCAGATAACTCGGCAATTTTGGTGCTTCCGGAGCTCGGTGTGCAGCACGTGAGTTATGAGCTTGCAATCGACCGCTTCTTTACACCCGGCGAAGGCGTTTCTTATACATATAATGGAAAGCCATACAGCTTTAACAAAAAAGTCGTTTCGGAATATGACATGATTATGCAGCTTTTTGCGGCACAGAAGGTAGAAGTGACGATGAATATCGTAAACTACTTCAATGCGGCAACGGCGCTTACGGTAAAACCGGCAGCAAGAGTCGGCGGATACAGGCATTATGCGTTTAATATGGACGAGCAGCTTGGAGCGGAGTCGATTGAGGCGCTGATGGCATTTCTCACGGAGCGCTACAGCAATCCGGCGACAGGTCTGATTACCAACTGGATTATCGGCAATGAGGTCAATAATAACAATCCGTGGTATTTTGCGGGGAACTATAATGTGACCAACTTTGCTTTGGAGTATGAGAAGGCATTCCGCGTATGCTATAATGCAATTAAGGCACAGAATGCAAACGCAAGGGTATTAACCTGTATCGACCAAAGATGGACATGGGAGGACGGTACGGCAAACCAGTACGGCGCAAAGAAGTTTATTGACGCGTTCAACACGGATGTTGCATCGCACGGGAACATTGACTGGGGTGTGGCATGGCACCCGCATCCCGTACCGCTTACGACACCGAAGTTTTGGGATATGCCTTCGAACTATAAGGCGCTTCACTTGATTAGCAACGACGCGAATACAAGGATGATTAATCCGCAGAATATGGATGTGTTTACGAACTATATGGCACAGCCTTCGTTCCTTGCACCGAACGGGCAGGTAAGATATATTATCATATCAGAGATTTTGTTCAACTCTCAGGGTTCTGATGAGGCGACACAGGCAGCATCGTTTGCATATGCGTACAAGCTTGCGGAGAGAAATCCACATATCAAGGGCTTTGTCGTACATAGGGCAGTGGACAACCTCTATGAAAAGACTTCGGATAAAATTGCGTGCGGCATTTATAATTGTGACGCAAACGGCATGATCAGCACTCCGAAACAGATGTATGCCGTATATAAGTATATTGATACACCACAGTCGGCAGCCTATACGCAGTTTGCGCTTCCGCTGATTGGCATTTCAAGCTGGCAGTCCGTAGGATGTAATCCATAAGGCGCAATTAAAAATTTGATAGGGATAAAGACAGTTAAGCGGATAAGTTATTGTAATTTATCCGCTTTTCCCGTATACTGGAATACGTGGGAATTTTAGGAATGGGAACGGGTTATTATGATAAAGAAGGTACAGGAATGGAAAAGATTAAGCAGTACATTAATAATAGGACAGTAATCATTACAGCCGTATTGCTATGTATCATCATTGCGGCAGTGACAGCCGTGAGACTGGATAATTTTTGGGATTTTCGTACGGAAGTCAATTTGGATGAAATGTCAGGAAGTATGCATACGGATGAGGAGGGAAACAGGTATATTGCCGATTACTATGATTATGATGGTGCCTCGGATTATGTCCTTTACGGACCATATATGACAATCTCTAAAGGGTACTATACGGTGGACATTGATTATGAAGCGGACTATGAAAACAGAATGGATGTCCATAGCAATAAATTTGCGGACTATGTGGTGTCAGGTGATGTTATTTTAAAGGAACAGAGTACGCACAAGCGTTTTAACATTAGGATAAAGGACGAGGTCGATGATCTGGAGTTAAGGGTGAAATATAACGGCATCGGAGCGCTTCGGGTATATGGCATTACAATTACGGAAAATACAACAGGAATTAAGACAAGCGCATTCCTTGCCTTCGCAGCCGTGATTTTTCTTACGGTATGTTATCTGCTCCGGCAAGAGATTGCGCGGAATAAATATACGCTTGCGGCACTTGCGGCGATTACATTCCTGAGCTGCGTGCCGGAGATGACGCAGGGCATGTGTATGGGGCACGACGGATCGTTTCATCTGCTCCGGATTGAGGGACTGGCAGAGGGACTGCGTTCTGGTACGTTTCCGGTACGGATGCAGTCGAACTGGATGGAGGGATATGGTTATCCGGTTTCCATTTATTATGGTGATATTTTGCTGTATATCCCGGCGGTGCTCCGGCTGATAGGATTTTCCGTAACACAGTCCTATAAAGCGTATCTGTTTTTGATTAATCTTGGCACGGTGCTTGTCTCGTATGGGTGTTTTCAGAAGATTGTGAAAAATAACAGGGTGGCGCTATTGGGTGCGGCGGCGTATGTTTTTGCGACATACCGTCTGACCAATGTTTATGTAAGACTTGCGGTGGGCGAGTATTCTGCCATTCTGTTTTTGCCGTTAGTGTTTTTGGCAGTGTATCGGATTTACACGGAGAATGCGTCGGAATTTCGGAAATACATGAAGAATGCGCTGCTGTTGGCAGTCGGTATGACAGGGCTTGTGCAGACGCACCTGATCAGCGTGGCGACCGTTTCCATGATGATTGCGTTTGTCTGTATCCTGATGATAAAAAAGACGCTGCGCAGAAATACGCTGATGGTATTTGCGCTTGCTGCCATGATGACAATTGCTGTTAATCTGTTCTTTTTGGTGCCGTTTATGGATTACTCTAAAAATGTTCCGGTCGAAGTCCTGAATGACAGCGAGGAGACAGTGGCAAAACTAATTCAGGGAAAGGGCGCGTATATCAGCCAGTATTTTATGCTGTACCAAAAGGCGTTTGGCGCGTCGGGCAGAAACATTGGCGAACGGATGGCAATAACACCAGGCATTGTGCTGATGGCAGCACTTTTTGGAGGAATATACGGCTGCATCCGGTACCGTGATAAAATGATAAAATTTATGACACTCATGTCAGTTTTACTTCTTTGGATGTCTTCCAATCTGTTTCCGTGGAATTTTATCATCAATCATGTGCCGCTTATGGGGTGGATTAGCAAAATTCAGTTTCCGTGGCGTTTTCTGCCGATTGCACAGGTGTTTCTGTCACTGCTCCTGTGTATGCTGCTTGTGAAAACCGGGGAGGAAAAACGGGAGCGTGCAGAGCTTGCGCTGGTGGTATTACTGGTTGTGGCAACAGCGCAAATGTTCAGCGGCGTGATACAGGAGCGCAGCTATGTCGAAAAATATGATACGGCAGGGATTGACAGCTTTTCACTTGTAAACGGCGAATATGTCAGGGCGGATACGGAAATTGACTGGCTTGACGGGAACGTATATACCAATCATGCCGAAATAATCGGGGACTACACAAGGGACGGAAAGTATGCTATAATGGAATGCGAAACTGTGGACGGAGCGGATGACGCATGGGTAGAGTTTCCGATTATTAATTATAAAAACTATGCAGCATATGGTGAAAACGGCATACCGCTTAAGATTACGGACGGGGAGAACAATGTCGTCAGGGTGATGCTCCCAGGCGGATATCATGGGATTGTGGCAGTGACATATGAAATTCCGGCATCCTATAAAGCGGCTGATATCTGTTCACTGGCTGCAGTGGCGGTAATTGCAGTGATAATGCTTTTGACAAGGAAAAGGCAGACTGTTAAAATCATAGAGAAGCAAATGAATGAGAAAGGTGGAGACGAATAACAATGTATCAAAAAGTTTCAACAAACATGAATTTCGTAGACCGCGAGAAAGAGGTTGAGAAGTTTTGGAAAGAGAATGATATTTTCAGGAAGAGTATGGAAAACCGTAAAGAGGGCAAAACATACACTTTTTACGACGGACCGCCTACGGCAAACGGAAAGCCGCATATCGGGCATGTGCTGACGCGTGTCATTAAGGATATGATTCCGCGTTATCGGACTATGAAAGGTTATATGGTGCCAAGGAAGGCAGGCTGGGATACGCACGGACTTCCGGTGGAGTTGGAAGTGGAGAAGCTGCTTGGACTAAACGGTAAGGAGCAGATTGAAGAATATGGTATGGAGCCCTTTATCAAAAAGTGTAAAGAGTCCGTATGGAAGTATAAGGGGATGTGGGAGGATTTCTCAGGAACCGTTGGTTTTTGGGCGGATATGGATGACCCTTATGTAACGTACCATGATGATTTTATTGAGTCAGAGTGGTGGGCGCTTAAAGAGATTTGGAATAAGAAGCTTTTGTACAAGGGCTTTAAGATTGTTCCTTACTGTCCGCGCTGCGGTACACCGCTTTCCTCGCAGGAGGTTGCACAGGGATATAAGACGGTTAAGGAGCGCTCGGCAGTTGTGCGTTTTAAGGTGGTTGGAGAGGATGCTTATTTTTTGGCATGGACAACCACACCGTGGACGCTCCCTTCCAATGTGGCACTTTGCGTTAACCCGGACGAGATGTACTGCAAGGTAAAAGCAGCAGACGGCTATACGTATTACATGGCGGAGGCGCTTCTTGACAAGGTGCTCGGCAGGCTTGCTGAGAATGAGGGCGATAAGGCATATGAAATATTAGGAACTTATAAGGGAACCGATTTAGAAAGAAAAGAGTATGAGCCGCTGTTTGACTTTGCGGCGGGGATTATCGAGAAGCAGCACAAGAAGGCGCATTATATCACATGCGACAATTATGTTACAATGACGGACGGTACCGGTATTGTACACATTGCGCCTGCGTTTGGTGAGGACGATGCGAATGTTGGCAGAAAATATGATCTTCCGTTTGTGCAGCTTGTAAACGGCAAGGGTGAAATGACGGAGGAAACGTCGTATGCGGGTGTGTTTGTCAAGAAAGCAGATCCGATGATTTTAAAGGATTTGGAAGATAAGGGTCTTTTGTTCGACGCACCGAAGTTTGAGCATGAGTATCCGCACTGCTGGCGTTGTGACACGCCGCTGATTTATTATGCGCGTGAGTCGTGGTTTATTAAGATGACGGCTGTGAAAGATGATTTGGTAAGAAACAATAATACCGTAAATTGGATTCCGGAATCAATCGGCAAGGGGCGTTTTGGAGACTGGCTTGAGAATATCCAGGACTGGGGAATTTCGCGTAACCGTTACTGGGGCACACCGCTCAATGTGTGGGAGTGTGAGTGCGGTCATCAGGAATGTATCGGCAGCAGACAGGAGCTTGCACAGCGCAGCGGCAATCCTGAGGCGGCAAACGTAGAGCTGCACAGGCCGTATATTGATGAGGTGACGTTCAAGTGCCCTGATTGCGGGAAGGAAATGCACAGGGTTCCGGAAGTGATTGACTGCTGGTTTGATTCGGGTGCGATGCCGTTTGCGCAGCATCATTATCCGTTTGAAAATAGAGAATTATTCGAACAACAGTTTCCGGCACAGTTTATTTCGGAGGCAGTTGATCAGACACGCGGCTGGTTCTATTCACTGATGGCGGAGTCTACACTTTTGTTTAATAAATCGCCTTATGAGAATGTTATCGTACTTGGGCATGTGCAGGATGAGAACGGGCAGAAGATGAGCAAGTCAAAGGGCAACGCGGTTGACCCGTTTGAGGCGCTTGAGACATATGGCGCAGATGCAATCCGCTGGTATTTCTATGTAAATTCTGCTCCGTGGCTGCCAAACCGTTTCCACGGCAAAGCAGTGCAGGAAGGACAGCGTAAATTCATGGGCACGCTTTGGAATACTTATGCGTTCTTTGTGCTTTATGCAAACATTGATCAGTTTGATGCGACGAAATATACAAACTATACTTCGTATAGTTCAGAATATGATAAGCTTCCTGTTATGGATAAATGGCTTTTGTCAAAGCTCAATACAGTGGTCGGCGAGGTTGACAGCAATCTTGAAAATTACCGCATTCCCGAGGCGGCGAGGGCGTTGCAGGAGTTTGTGGACGAGATGAGTAACTGGTATGTAAGGCGCAGCCGTGAGCGTTTTTGGGCAAAGGGTATGGAGCAGGATAAGATTAATGCGTATATGACGCTCTACACAGCGCTTGTGACGATTTCGAAAGCAGCGGCGCCGATGATACCGTTTATGACGGAGGATATTTACAGAAATCTTGTCTGCAGTATTGATAAATCGGCACCGGAAAGCATTCATTTGTGTGATTTCCCGACGGTTGACGAGAAGCTGATTGATAAACAGCTTGAGGCGGATATGGAGGCACTCTTAAAGACGGTTGTCATGGGACGTGCATGCAGAAATACGGCAAACATTAAAAACAGACAGCCAATCAGTACGATGTTTATCAAAGCACCGTTTGAACTTGGAAGGTTTTATCAGGAGATTATCGAGGATGAGTTGAATGTCAAGAAAGTGGTGTTTACGGATGACGTGAGAGCGTTTACGACCTATACCTTTAAGCCACAGCTTAAAACTGTTGGACCCAAATACGGCAAACAGCTTGGCGGCATTAAGGAGAAGCTTGCATCGGTTGACGGAAACGCGGCGATGGATGAGTTGAAAGCGAACGGCTTCCTTACCTTTGACGTGAATGGTACGGAAGTGAAGCTTGCGGAAGAAGACTTGCTCATAGATATTTCGCAGAAAGAGGGATATGTCACGGAGGCAGACAATACTGTTACGGTTGTGCTTGACACGAATCTCACGGACGAGTTGATTGAGGAGGGCTTTGTCTTTGAGGTAATCAGCAAAATCCAGACAATGCGTAAGGATTCGGATTTTGAGGTGATGGACCATATCAATGTTTACGTTAGTGGGAATGATAGGATTACGGATGTGGTAAGGAAGAACGCGGACGCAATCGGCGAGAAGGTCCTTGCGAATGCGATTTTGTATGAAAATGGCGGGAACGCGAAGGAGTGGAATGTAAACGGCGAGAAGGTTGTGATTGGCGTGGAGCGCGTATAATATTAAAATCCCATATACTGTTTTGGCTGGAAGGAAAGATGTGGAAGAAACCATAAGAATTACGAAAGAACTGCTTGAGAATATCCATACGCTTGGCGGGGTTTCGAAATCATTTTTGTATGAGCACTTGCAATATAAGTCGATTGAACCGTCTTTTTGCGACAGGGTAAAAAAGGAGCTGCTTGCGTGTATGAAGGATAAAGACAGTTTTGCATATATGGAAGGCTGCGAGGAGTGGGAGCGGATGATGCAGGAAGTGGAGACTACATCGTAGTTTCCACTCCGTTTAAATTAATATGTTCATTTTCCTCCATTGGGATTAACAGGTACTTCTGACCATCTATGGTCTGCGCTTTGACTTTCTGCGCTTTATCGGGCTTCATGCGCAGAAAGACCTCCGCCCAGTTTTTTGCCTCCTCAGGGTCAAGCGGCGCTTCCATTTTCACAAGTGTTTCAATCTGCTCCGCTTTTTCAAGATTTTCCTGTTTGGTATCGTTTAGCTCCTGCTTTAGTGTGGCGACTTCTTCAAGCAGTCTGACTTCCTTTTTTTCCTTATTGTTTTTTTCAATTGCCTTTTCATTCACAAGGTTTCGCACTATGGGCGGCTGGTCGCTGAACTCTTCTGTAATATGGTTCTGAATTAGCGTGACAGTAGCGTCGGGAATTTTGCTGTCAGAAAGCACATCCTTTATCATTTCTGCAGTCAGCGTTAATTCCTCTGGATCAAGGATGACCAAATCCTCCATTGCTGCCTCGTGCTCTTCCACAATGCCGTTGAGCTTTTCCTGAATATCAATCAGCATTCCGTCGCTGTCCTCGATGATTGGAGTAATTGCAGTCTTTACAATACTGCCAAACGCATTCTGCTCTTCCGTCGCCGTGCGCTTTGCGCCGCAGCCAAGTGCTGTTTCAATAAAATCCCTGTGTGAATCCTTTGCATCACGTACGTAGTATGTAAGGGAGTGGATGTCGGCGGAACGCTCCGCAAACGACGGAAACAAAAATCCCACATCAGGCATTCCGACCACCCTGTCCTGAATGCGCACGCCGATACGGTTCTCGTCTTCACGGTAGCCGAGTCCCGGCTTAGAGAGATTGACAGGACAGATGACGCACAGGAGATAATCAAAAACCTCCTCCGACTCGTCGATTTTCAATTCGTCATTCGTCTTGGTCATCACGTCGTAAGCATCGTGAAAGATTAAAATCAGATAATTTCCCACATAATCGTAATTATCAATAATCATATCGTACAGGTGTTCAAGAAGCTCAGGATTTTTCAGTCCGCTTTCGCGCAGTCCCAAAAGATACTGCTGTTTTCCGCCGCTTTCTTCCTCGTTTTTTTCAAATTTCAGCTCAAGCAGATTGTTGCCAATCGTACCGGAAAGTGCTTTTTTGGCAATGTCCAAATATTTGTAAAATTCCGCGTCGTCCAGGTTTAAAAAAGTTTCGTTCAGTTCGACGACCTTGTTTTTATTGGAATCCACATAGCAGCCGCACATACGCGTGATGGTACAGCTTTCTTTTTTGAAGCGTCGCTTCAGCTCTAATATGTCACGGTTTCTTAGCATAAATTATCTCCATTTCTGTTACAAGTGATAGTATCAGTATAGCACAAAAGAACCAATGCATCAATTAGGACTTGTTACTGGAACGGAGTAAACGGTAACTTTACTTGACTTGGGACTTGATTTAGAACATAATAAAGAAACAGGAAATATAAGGACATACAGATGACGGAGGTAGAAATGGAAAATTATTATGTTCAGCAGGAACAGCCCCAAAAGCCTGAGAAAACCCCGGGGATTGCGGGGAAGCTGTTTGGGGGGATTGGATTAAGTCTGATTATCATGGGACTTTTTATTGGTGTGCAGTTTGCTGTTGCAGTTGTACTTATGATAGGCACAGCAGTGCAGTATGCAGTAGAGATGCCGGGAGATATCAATTATGTCACACAGATGCTGACGCAAAAGATTGAGGAGCCGGATTTTATGACGAATCTCACGGTTATTGCGACGGCAGTATCTGCGGTCATTGCAGTGTTTTTTTACTGGCTGTTGTGGGGACGTAAAAGGACAACTCAGGACAGGCGGTATTTTCGGGAAAAAGTGTTGAGAGGGAAAAATTTCCTGATGATTTCCGTTGCAACCGTCGGACTGTATTTTCTTGCGATTCTGATTTCGAATATTATCGGTATTGTAAGCCCTGAAACAATGGAAGCCTATAATGAGATGATGAATATGGCGCTTGGCGGGAATATTTTTATGGTAATGATTACCACTATCATACTGGCGCCGATTTCGGAAGAGTGTATTATGAGAGGAATGATTTTCCGGAATCTGCAGAAATATTTTTCCGTTCCGGCAGCGATTGTGATACAGGCGGTGATTTTTGGCATTTTTCATATGAACTGGGTGCAGGGCTTATATGTGCTTCCGGTGGGACTTGCATTGGGATTTGCAGCTGCGAAGAGTAAAAGTGTGCTGCCCTGTATTTATATGCATATGCTGAACAATTTCATGTCGGTTGTATTGGCGCTTCTGCCAGAATTTTGTCAGACAAGCCTGTTTTGTATTGTGGCAGTGGCTGCGTGCTTTGCAGCTGTATGGCTGATGTATAGACAGGATTACGAGAAATTGCAAGACGCTTCCTGAATAATTTTTCCGGAAATAATCAGAATGTAAGGGTAAGGAGACGAATATGGATTTTTTTGATTTACTTACAATGATAGGTGGTCTTGCGCTGTTTTTATATGGAATGCATATGCTGAGTGAAGGTTTGGAAAAGCTGTCAGGCGGAAAGCTTGAACGTATTTTGGAGAGCATGACGGACAGTCGGTGGAAAGCAGTGCTTTTAGGCGCGGGCGTAACGGCGGTGATTCAGTCGTCGTCTGCAACGACTGTGATGGTGGTAGGTTTTGTCAACTCGGGAATCATGAAGCTTTCGCAGGCAATCGGCGTCATTATGGGTGCCAATGTCGGTACGACAATCACGTCGTGGCTGCTTAGTCTGACAGGGCTTGAAGGGGACAGCTTTTTGCTTGAGATGATTAAGCCGACATCCTTTTCGCCTGTGCTTGCAATTATCGGCGTTGTGTTTATTATTTTTTCGAAAAATCCGAAAAAACGGGATATCGGTGGTATTTTGGTAGGCTTTGCAATCCTGATGACGGGAATGAGTACAATGTCCGACGCCATGAAACCGCTTAGTGAAATTCCTTCCTTTACAAGACTGTTTACGATGTTCGAAAATCCGTTTTTGGGGTTAATCATGGGTGCGGTTTTAACAGCCGTAATCCAGTCTTCCTCGGCTTCTGTCGGCATTTTACAGGCGCTTTGCGCTACAGGAACCGTGACATACGGAGCGGCTGTGCCCATTATATTGGGTCAGAATATCGGAACGTGTGTGACGGCAATGATGTCGGGCGTGGGAGCCGGGAAAAATGCAAAACGCGCTGCAGCCATTCACCTGATGTTTAACGTGATTGGTGTTGCAGCTTTCATGCTGGCGTTTTATACATTGAATTTTGCACTGCAGTTTGATTTTTTGACCGAATCCGCAAACAGTGCAGGCATTGCGCTTGTCCATACAGGCTTTAACATACTGGCAACGATTGTGCTGCTGCCGTTTGCAAAGCAGTTAGAGCAGCTGTCGTTTGTGTTGATTAAGCCGGACAGTGAGGAGAATGCAAGGAAAGAGGAGGACGAAATTTTTGCGCGGATGGACGAGCGTCTTTTGGCAACGCCGTCCTTTGCGTTAGAGCAGATGAACTCCTGCGTCTTTAAAATGGCGGACTTGGTAGTGGAAAATGTGAATGAGGCAATGAATGTCATTTTTAATTACGATAAGCAGACCGTGAAACAGATTGAGCAGAGAGAAAGGCTGATTGACCGGTATGATGATGCGGTAAGCGGTTATCTCGTAAAGATTTCGGCGAGAAATCTGACAGAGGGCGATACGATGAAATTAAATATGCTCCTTCACGGAATCGGGGATTTGGAGCGTATTGCCGATCATGCCATGAACATCGGAGAGCTTGCCCGCAGCATGAACAAAAAGGAGCAGCATTTTTCAAATAAGGCAACGGAGGAGCTTAAAATCTTTTCCCGTGCGGTCGTTGACATTGTAAGTGAATCCGTAAGGACTTTTAAGGAAGAGGATTTGAAGAAAGCAAGGCAGATTGAGCCGTTTGAAGAAGCAATTGACCGCATTCAAAAGGAAATGAAAAAGCGCCATACCAAGCGTCTGAGAAAAGGAAAATGTACGGCTGAAATGGGGTTTGTGCTGTCTGATATCACAAACAATTATGAGCGTATTGCTGACCACTGCTCTAATCTTGCAATCAGTGTCATGCAGCTTTATGAGAATGACACATTTGCGCATGAGTATGTAGACAGCCTTATGAAAGACGAGGGAAGTGAATTTGATTTGCTTTATCAGAAATATCTTTCGGAGTATGCTATATAGGTCTGAAGTGTTCTATATAGTACGCCTGTGCAGCATAGGATGATGAAAATACAATATAACGCACACAAAATACCTGAAATAGTACCGAAAATTGTGATTTATGACGATTAATTTTAGTAAAATGTACAAAATTAATCAACGAAGCAACTTTTTGTTGTGTTGGAAAAATTTTTCTACTATAATATGAGTGTTGAGTTTAACGCATTACAGTGTTGAAACAAAAAGGGAAAATAATGTTTTTATTTATAAGAAGGAAAATCTGCTGTTTTTGCAAACACAGTCGTGTTTTTCTTCGGAAAACAAGGAGGATTTAAAGATGTCTTACGTTGATGAGGTATTAGAGCTCGTTAAGCAGAAGAATGCAAGCGAGCCGGAGTTTTTGCAGGCAGTCACAGAGGTGCTTAATTCATTAAGACCTGTTGTTGAGGCAAATGAGGAGCTTTACAGAAAAAATGCGATTTTGGAGCGCATTACGGAGCCGGACCGCCAGATTATGTTCCGCGTTCCCTGGGTAGATGATAAGGGACAGGTTCAGGTAAACAGAGGTTTCAGGGTACAGTTCAACAATGCAATCGGACCTTACAAGGGAGGACTTCGTTTACATCCTTCCGTAAATTTGGGTATTATCAAGTTCCTGGGCTTTGAGCAG
>DKYC01000017.1 GCA_002492295.1 Lachnospiraceae bacterium UBA7110 | reverse complement strand
TAATAGAAATAGGCATAAGGGGTAAACAAATACTTCATGAGGAGGTTTTTCAAAATTTATGGAACAAGAAATTAATAATTTTATTTCTTACTTACATAATATAAAGAAAACTTCAACGAATACTGAATTATCCTATAAGAGAGATTTGGGCAAACTGCGCCAGTATTTAGAAGAAAGAGGAATAACTGAGGTTGGCAGTATCACCTCAGAAGTTCTGGGTTCCTATATTGTGTATTTAGGGGAAAACCATTTTGCTGCTGCAACCATATCCAGAAACGTTGCTTCCATAAAAGCCTTCTTTCATTATTTATGTAAGGAAGGCATTGTGGAAAAGGATGCATCAGATGGGTTGAAAGCACCAAAAATCGAGAAGAAGATGCCTGAAATTTTAACGCCTGAAGAGGTGATTTGGCTGTTGGAGCAGCCAAAAGGGGACACACCAAAGGAAATTCGCGATAAGGCAATGCTTGAGCTTTTATATGCGACGGGAATTAGGGTAACGGAGCTGATTACCTTAAAAATTTCCGATGTCAATATGCAGATGGGATTTATTATCTGTAGGGACGGTAACCGTGAGAGAGTGATTCCGTTTGGTGCTGCAGCCAAGAGAGCAATGACAAACTATTTGGAAAAGGCACGCAATGTAATGCTGTTTGATTTGCAGTCTGATATTCTGTTCGTGAACTGTTCGGGACAACCAATGAGCAGACAGGGATTTTGGAAATTAATCAAGTATTATGCAAAGAAGGCTGGTATTATGGCAGATATCACGCCTCATACGCTGCGTCACTCCTTTGCGGCACATTTAGTGGAAAATGGTGCGGATTTGAGGAGTGTTCAGGAAATGCTTGGACATTCAGATATTTCGACAACCCAGGTATACGCAACGCTTACGCATAACAGAATCAGAGAGGTATATGCAAAAGCACATCCAAGAGGATAGCATTGCAAAAAATCCACCCTTTGCGCAGGGTGGATTTTTTTGTTGTACGGAATGCATCCTTAAACCAAATCGGCAACCTTATAGATTAATTCTTCCGTATCCTGCCAGCCAAGGCAGGGGTCGGTTATCGATTTCCCGTATATATGTTCGCCAATCTTCTGACAGCCTTCTTTGATATAACTCTCGACCATGACGCCTTTTACGAGCTTCTCAATTTCAGCGTTATGCCTGCGGGAATGCATCACTTCATTGACAATCCGGATCTGCTCTTTAAACTGCTTATTGGAATTGCTGTGGTTTGCATCAACGATACAGGCAGGATTGACAAGTTCGCGTTCATTATATTTTTCCAAAAGAAGTACCAGATCTTCGTAATGATAGTTTGGAATGCTGTTGCCGTGTTTGTTGACCGCGCCACGTAAAATGGTGTGTGCCAAGGGATTTCCTGTTGTGTTCACTTCCCAGCCTCTGTAGATAAACGGGTGGGGGTGCTGTGCAGCGTACACGGAATTGAGCATGACGCTAAAATCCCCGCTTGTAGGATTTTTCATTCCGGCAGCAACATCAAAGCCGCTCACGACGAGACGGTGCTGCTGGTCTTCCACTGAACGTGCGCCGATTGCCACATACGATAAAAGATCGGAAACATAGCCCCAGTTTTCAGGATAAAGCATCTCATCTGCTGCGGTCAGCCCTGACTCGCTGATTGCGTGAAGCTGCATTTTCCGCATGGCAATGATACCTTTTAAAAAGTCGGTTCCCTTTTCCGGATCGGGCTGGTGTACGATGCCCTTATAGCCGTCGCCTGTTGTCCTTGGTTTATTTGTATAAATTCTGGGAATTAAAATCAATTTGTCATTTACCTTGTCGTTTATTTTGGCAAGACGAGAGACATATTCGCATACGGCATCCTCGTTATCCGCGGAGCAGGGACCGATAATCATGATAAACTTGTCCGACTTACCGGTAAAAACATCGCTGATCTGCGCATCCCTTTCTTCCTTTAGTTTCTGCAGGGAAGCAGGAACCGGATATTCCTCCCGAATCTGGTCGGGAGTCGGTAATTTTTTTATAAATTCAAAGCTCATAGCAATCCTCCATTCTTACGTAACTCCAAAACACTCTAATTATATATGATATATTTCCTTAACGCAAGGATAATTAGCAAATCAAAGAAGATTTGACTGACAATGATGCCATAGAGATATCCGGAAAAGCCTAAAACAGGAATCGCGATAAATACGAAAACAAGACGCAACAGGATGGAAGATAAATTAAACACAAAGGTAATCGCGGTTTTCCCAAGTCCGTGGAGGATGCTGCAAAGCGCGCCTGACATATAGAGAAAAGGACAGACAAAGGAAAGCGCCCGTATTTGGGAGGCGGCTATCGGACTGGCAAAGAGATAAGTGCCAAGAATATCGGCAAACACGAGGAAAAACAGCATGCATCCTACACCCAAAGCAAAACAGAACGCGGTGGTAATGCAGATGAGTTTTTTTATCCGCCTGTTGTTTCCTAGAATCTGTGCTTCCGATACGGAAGGAAGAAGCAGTGACGATACGGCTGTGGTCAATGCGCTTGGAAACATAATCAGTGGGAAAGCCATTCCTGAAAAGACCCCGTAAACAGACAGCGCGTCGGACAAAGCCAAACCGCTGTTTATAAGCTGCCTGGGAATCTGCAGGGTTTCGACTGTGGAAATTATGCTGATGCAAACACGGTTTAAACTGATTGGAAAAGCAAGTGCGATGATGTTGCCCCACATATTAGAGGAAATTTTTATCTGTTGCGAATCAGACGGTGTGAACACAAGGAAAATACAGGAAAATATGGCAGACGCAAATTCCCCCGCAAGCATTCCGATACAGACAAAGGAAATCGAAACGTTTGCCCCGAGTTTTAGGGTAATCTGATATAAAAGATAGACACTAAATACGCGTGTCAGCTGTTCGATAAGCATCGACGCTGCAGGAACGGCGGCGCGCTTTTTCCCATAGAAATATCCGTTGATACAACAGTGGACCGTTGCAAGCGGAAAGGATAATGCGCTGATGCGGAGCAGTGGAACACAGCGTATTTCCCCTATAACATGAATTGCAATATAATTTGCGTTTGTAAAAACAAGCCATGCCATAAGCAGGGAGAGGGTAACTGAGAGAAGGATGCCGACAAAAAGATAACCAAAGCCTTCTCCTTTTCTGCTGCCTTTTGATGCCGCGACAAAGCGCGTAATGGCGTTTTGGATACCAGCGGAACAGACCGAATGGGCAAGTACCATGACCGGCGATACCAAGCCGATAATTCCAAGTCCTTCTTCCTGAAAAATCCTTGAGAGGAAAATACGGTAAAAAAAGCCGATAAGCTTTGTGATAAGACCTGAAAACGTAAGGAAAAAAGTACCGATGATAATAGGGCTTTTCATCAGTCTGCCAAATGAAATCCCTTTAAGTTGAAAATGATTATGCGTCATAAAGCACCTCGGTCTGACTATCCCTATATTGTATGAGTAAAAACAGCCGTTAAGAACAAATTGACAGCGGCGTAACGAAATGATATTATAAAGCCTAGTAATATGATAGGAAAAAAGAAAGGACATCATGGAGAATATGGCGCAAAAGGTTGTGGTAGGAATGTCAGGCGGCGTTGATTCATCAGTTGCGGCATACCTGCTGAAAAAACAAGGATATGACGTTATCGGCGTGACAATGCGGATATGGCAGGAGGATGAGGCACAGTCAATTGAGGAAAACGCGGGATGCTGCGGACTGCGTGCGGTCGATGATGCGCGCGGTGTGGCGCAAATGCTGGATATTCCATACTATGTAATGGATTTTCGGGAAGAATTTAGAACGTGTGTAATGAAACCGTTTGTGGAAGCGTACCTTAACGCAAAAACCCCCAATCCGTGCATCCTGTGCAACCGTTATGTAAAATGGGAGGCTCTTTTGCGCCGGAGCATGGAAATTGGCGCGGATTATATCGCAACAGGGCATTATGCACGGATTAAGAGGCTTTTGAATGGAAGATTTGTCATCCAAAATTCGGTGACGGCAAAGAAGGACCAGACTTATGCGCTTTACGGACTGACGCAGCATCAGCTTATGCATACGCTGATGCCTGTTGGTGATTATACAAAGCAGGAAATCCGTGAAATTGCGAAAATGCTTGGATTAAACGTCGCGGCAAAACCGGACAGCCAGGATATTTGTTTTGTTCCTGACAATGATTATGCGGCAGTGATAGAGCGCGAGGCAGGGGGACGGATTCCTTTGCCGGGAAATTTTATTGCTGCGGACGGAACGGTTTTAGGACAGCACAAAGGTATTATCCACTATACAATCGGGCAAAGAAAAGGGCTGAATTTAGCAATGGGCTATCCTGTGTATGTGACGGAAATCAGACCTGGGACGAATGAAGTGGTAATCGGAACCGATCAGGATGTTTTTACGGATAGCCTGATATGCGACCATCTGAATTTTATGGCAGTGGAAGATATTGATAAACCGGTTGAGGTTATGGCAAAAATCAGGTATTCCCACGCAGGTGCGCCCTGCATTATAAAAAAGCGTGGGGACGGACGGGTGGAATGCCGGTTTCAAGAACCTGTCAGGGCAGTAACGCCCGGACAGGCAGTCGTGTTTTACCAAGGGGATTACGTGTATGGCGGCGGTACGATTATGAAATAATTACAGCTTCAGGTACTCGGGAATGCGGTTTTGGAATACGCAATAGTACCCAAAGCCGCATTCCTTTAAAATGTCGCATGCCTTGTCAAAATCAGCAGCAATGTCTTTTGGCTCATGGGCATCGGAGCCGACCGTAATGATTTCGCCGCCAAGCGCCTTATAACGTTTTAGGATATCCACACAGGGGTTTGGCTGGTTTAAACCGCTCCGGAATCCTCCGGTGTTGAGCTCGAGTCCTTTTTCATTGTCTATTAGGGCGGAAAGGATTTTGTCAAAAACATCGGAATGTTTCTGATAAGTATAGTGGTCATTTTTTGTCGGTCCGTATCTCACAACATAATCAAGATGTCCGTATACGTCAAAATAGGGGAGCGTTTTTACGCATTCCAAAACCGAAGCAAAATATTCGTGATGTGCCTCATCCTCACTCCTTCCCTCAAAAAAATCAGGATAGTATGGGTCTTTTTGGTTACAGATATGGGAAGAACCTATGATAAAGTCAAATTCGTGCGATTTTGCATATACGGCAAGCTGCCTTTTTAAATGGGGCTGCAGACCAAGTTCCACGCCGAATCCGATTTCAAGCTGCTTTGCGTACCTGCTTTTGCATTTTAAAAGCTCATAAAGGTAAGAATCCGTATTCAGTTCAAACATTCCTTCCTCACCGGGAGCGTATACATAATCCGGATCGTAATGCTCCGTAAAACATATATGGGTCAGACCAAGTGCGAATGCCTGCTTTGCCATATTCTCCATAGGGGTGCTGCTGTCGCCGGAAAAAGAGGAATGCATGTGACAATCTGCTTTAACAGCCATAAGAGAACCTCCTTATTGTATGATAAATTCAGGTATAGTGTAGCACAAATTGCAGAAAAATAGTACACGGTGACAGAAGAAAATCCTGTTTCCAAAGATTTTACATAAGTTTTTCAATTTTTTTTGAAATATGACTTGAATTTTCTACCATAATTAGGTAATATAAATGTGTTGATAAAATTTTGTCAATCATTTCGCAGCCGATACCGCGGGTTCATGGCAGGAACTTTGAAAACGGTGGTATCAGAGCGGGTGAATTGGACAAGATAGAATAATAAAATACTATTTATTTTATTTAGGAGGAAAATAACATGGCAGTAAGAGTAGCAATCAATGGTTTTGGTCGTATCGGCCGTCTTGCATTCAGACAGATGTTCGGAGCAGAAGGATACGAAGTAGTAGCAATCAATGACTTGACAAGCCCGAAGATGTTGGCGCATTTGTTAAAGTATGATTCTTCACAGGGAAAATATGCTTTGGCTGATACCGTTTCCGCTGGTGAAGACACAATCACTGTTGACGGTAAGACACTTAAAATCTACAAAGAGCCCGATGCAAACAACTGCCCTTGGGGTGAGTTAAAGGTTGACGTTGTATTGGAGTGCTCAGGCTTCTATACAAGCAAAGAGAAGGCACAGGCACACATTAACGCAGGTGCAAGAAAGGTTGTTATCTCCGCTCCGGCAGGAAATGACCTTCCGACAATTGTTTACAATGTAAACCATAAGACATTAAAGGCATCAGATACAATTATCTCTGCTGCTTCCTGCACAACAAACTGCTTGGCTCCGATGGCAAAAGCACTCAATGATTTGGCAGGTATCAAGTCTGGTATCATGAGCACAATCCATGCTTACACAGGTGATCAGATGATTCTTGACGGACCGCAGAGAAAGGGTGATTTAAGAAGAAGCCGCGCAGGCGCGGTAAATATCGTTCCGAACTCAACAGGAGCAGCAAAGGCAATCGGTCTTGTTATTCCGGAATTAAACGGCAAGTTAATCGGTTCCGCACAGCGTGTTCCGACACCGACAGGCTCTACAACCATTTTGGTAGCGACCGTTGAGAAGTCCGTAACAAAGGAAGAAATCAATGCGGCAATGAAGGCAGCATCTACAGAGTCATTCGGCTATAATGAGGATGAAATCGTATCTTCTGACATTGTTGGAAGCACATACGGCTCAATCTTCGATGCAACACAGACAATGGTTGGCGCTGACAATCTTGTACAGGTTGTATCATGGTATGACAATGAGAACAGCTACACATCTCAGATGGTAAGGACAATTAAATATTTTTCTGAATTAGCTTAATTTGTCAATTAAAAGACCTATCAAGGGTCCGGTCTTATGGACCGGACTCTTTTCAATTTTTATAAGATAATGGAGGAATTAGAAATGGGATTAAACAAGAAATCAGTTGATGATATTAACGTAAAAGGAAAAAGAGTGTTAGTAAGATGCGATTTTAACGTACCTTTGAAAAACGGCGAGATTACAGACGAAACACGTATCGTAGCTGCGCTTCCTACAATCAATAAATTAATCAAGGACGGCGGCAAAGTAATTCTCTGTTCACACTTGGGAAAAGTTAAGAACGGACCAAACGAGGGAGAATCGTTAGCGCCTGTTGCAAAGAGACTTTCCGAGAAGCTTGGCAAGGAAGTAAACTTTGTTTCTGATTATAACGTAACAGGTGAGGCAGCGACAGCAGCAGTGGAAGCCATGAACGAGGGTGATGTTGTATTACTGCAGAATACACGTTTCCGCGGTGCGGATGAGACCAAGAATGGCGAAGGCTTTAGCAAGGAGCTGGCTGATTTGGCAGACGTATATGTATGTGATGCATTTGGTTCTTCCCACAGGGCACATGCTTCGGTGGAAGGCGTTACAAAATTCATTACAGCAAAGGGCGGCGAAAATGCAGTCGGCTACTTAATGCAGAAGGAAATCGAATTCTTAGGAAATGCAGTTGAGAATCCGGTAAGACCGTTTGTCGCAATTCTTGGCGGTGCTAAGGTTGCTGATAAGTTGAACGTAATTAATAACCTTCTTGAAAAATGTGATACATTGATTATCGGCGGCGGTATGGCATTTACCTTCTTAAAGGCAAAGGGCTATGAAATCGGTAATTCGTTAGTAGACGATGAAAAGCTTGACTACTGTAAGGAAATGATGGCAAAGGCTGAGAAGCTTGGAAAGAAGCTTCTTCTCCCGATTGACACGACAGTTGCAGACGGTTTTCCGAATCCGATTGATGCGGAAATCGAAGTATCAGTCGTAGATGCTGACAAGATTCCTGCCGATAAGGAAGGTCTTGACATCGGAACAAAGACACAGGAGCTCTTTGCGGATGCGGTGAAGTCTGCAAAGACCGTTGTATGGAACGGACCGATGGGCGTGTTTGAGAATCCAATCCTTGCAAAGGGTACCATCGCAGTAGCAAAAGCGTTAGCTGAGACAGAAGCGACTACAATTATCGGCGGCGGCGATTCGGCGGCAGCAGTAAACCAGCTCGGATTTGCGGATAAGATGAGTCATATTTCAACAGGCGGCGGTGCTTCATTGGAATTCCTGGAAGGCAAGGAGCTTCCGGGCGTTGTTGCAGCAGATGATAAATAACTGAGTCTGATAAGGGACAGAAGACGCACCTTGGATTTATTAAGTTAAAGAAATAAATAACAATATAATGATAGGAGAACAGATAAAATGGCAAGAAGAAAGATTGTTGCCGGCAACTGGAAGATGAATATGACACCGAGTGAGGCTGTCAAGCTGGTTGCCGAATTAAAGGATTTGGTAAAATCTGATGATGTGGACGTTGTATACTGCGTACCTGCGATTGATATTGTACCTGTTGTAGAGGCAGTAAAGGGCACAAACGTAGAAGTTGGCGCAGAAAATATGTACATTGAGGAAAAGGGTGCTTACACAGGTGAAATTGCTCCGAACATGCTGGTTGATGCAGGTGCAAAATATGTAATCATCGGGCATTCTGAGCGCCGTGAGTATTTTAAGGAAGACGATGCGTTCCTGAATAAAAAAGTGGCAAAGGCATTTGAGCATGGCTTGACACCGATTCTTTGCTGTGGAGAGTCTCTTGAGCAGAGAGAGATGGGCGTCACGATGGACTGGATTCGACTTCAGATTAAGTCCGACCTTGTAGGTATTACGGCTGACCAGGTAAAGAAGCTTGTCATTGCATACGAGCCGATTTGGGCAATCGGAACAGGAAAGACCGCGACAACAGAGCAGGCACAGGAGGTATGTAAGGGTATTCGTGACTGCATCGCGGAAATGTACGATGCGGTAACGGCAGAAGCGGTGCGCATCCAGTATGGCGGTTCCGTGAATGCAGGCAATGCCGCAGAGCTGTTTGCACAGCCTGACATCGATGGCGGTCTTGTAGGCGGTGCGAGCCTAAAGGCTGATTTCGGCAAAATCGTCAATTACAAATAAGGATTCATTTGCATAATAAAAAGCACTAAATATTGGAATTAATGCTTCCGTATTTAGTGCTTTTTTTATAGAACCTTAATGATTACTGTTCTCCAAAACCTCTTGAGCAGTGCCTGATAAATTCTCCTGATTGACTGGTTTTATGATATAGCCTGCAGGTTTTGACTGCAATATCGTCGGATTGGAGGGATCAGATGCGGGAAATGCTGTTAAAAAATGGCGTTTTTCGCGTCTTTTTTATTTTTTCGCCTTTCAATGAATAGGAAAAGAAGCAAGATTCCCAATCCTTCCATGAACAGGAAAAAAGCGTTGCTGTTTATGACACGAAAGCCGTCAAGTGTGGTTATTGACCTTAACATCCGTGAATAATATGAGGACATGTAGAAACCGATAATACTAAAGCTGCTGCTGATAATGGAAAAACGTGCTTTTCGGATATAGAGCACAAGCTCCCGCAGCCATATGATGGTTTCGATTACCCTTGTCAGCATAAATTGGCAATCAAGAAACGGTCCCAGCTTTGCATAATCAATATGAAAAGGGGCATTTTTACCATTAATCCAGTTATGGACTGACAATTGCATCATAAACACCATGCATCCTATTAAAAGGATGCTGACGGCATTTGGAATGAGTGCTTTTATTTTTCCGTCATCGCTCTTTTGGCTATTCTGAAAAAACAAAAGATAATTACTCAGCAGCATAATAGCAGCAAGGATAAGGAATGGCTTTGTAGGCTGCAGGTCTTTTGTGTAATCTAAAAAGAAAATGCCTGTCATCAAAACCAGGAAAAAGCAGACAGAAGATTTTAAAGTAGTCAGTTTCCGTATCTTTTTCATATAATCAAGGTTGATATCCTCATCAGGAATATGCAAATCAGGCTTTTCCATTCTGGCTTTGAAATCCTTGCATTCGCTGCATTGTGCAAGATGTTCTTCAACAAGCTTCACGGAATCGTCCGATGCAATATTGTCCATATAGGAAGGCAGAAGATCCCGTATGACATTACATGAAATATTACTCATTTTCCATCAATCCTTTCATTATTTTTTCTTTTCCCCGAAAATAAGTTACTCTTGCCCAGTTTTCACTTTTCCCTAAAATCTCGCCAATTTCCCGAAAGGTAAGTTCACTTGACATTTTAATATAGATTACTTCCCGCATCTGTTCAGGCAGATTATGCAGTTCTTTTAATACGCGGATTAAATCATATTTTGCAAAAACCTGTGTTTCGGTGTCAACGGAAAGCGCATCATCCTCCGGATTTTTTATCTCTTCATGCTTATGCCTGTCAAGATACTGATACCACAAATGTTTTGCAATCTGACATAGCCAGACGGACAATTTACAGGTTCCGTCAAAACAATCCATTGACTGATAGGCACGAAGGAAGGTTTCCTGTGTCAGATCTTGCGCGATATGCGGGTTATGGCATAGTGACAGCAGAAAATAATAGACAGTTTTGGCATATTCGTCATATAATTTTCCATCCATGTAAATCCTCCTTGCTTTTCCTCCCTGTTTTTCTTCTTTCGTGTATATATCCGTTTTGAACAGATTTCGTTACAGAAAATAACAGATTTTGTTTTAAAATTTTTTGGAAGAAAAAGTAAAGTGCATAAGTTTGCTATTATAACTTACACACTTTACATTAAACTAATTATTGGGACGATATTTTTCTGACCGCTTTATTACCATTCTTTTGTAAGTTCGGTATTCCAATCCACGGCAAAAGGTCCGTTTGCCTGTGCTTCCATGCTGCTTACCAGTTCTGCACGTTCTCCTGCACTGCTTTGCGCATCATTCAATGCCTCCTCTGACCAATAAGAATAGCCATAGAGATAACTCTTGTTAAAGTCCTCCCACGAGTCAAAAAGCTCCTGCGCTTTCTGTGCCGATTCCAGCATTTTGTCCAATGCCTCCTCATAGGTGCAGTAGCCAGCCGCATAGCCAAAGCCCATAATTGTTCCGACACGGCTTAAATCCCATGCGGCAATGGCACCGTCCCCGTAAGCGGACCAGGCATCATAAGCCGCTAACAGGCTGATATATGTCCCGTCATCAAGGTTCTGCCCCTTAAGTACAGCGTCAAATGCGTCGCGCTGTGTTTCCTCATTCACGTCAAATTCCGCAAGAAAATCCAAAGCGTCCTGATTGTGTCCTTCCGCCATCAGCCAATCTGCCATTTCCATCAGGTCGTCCGCATTCTCCACGCCCCAGCTGCCTGACAGGCTCTGCTGTGCCTGTGAAGCGATTGCATCAAGCTGGTCTTTTGTGGCACCGGAGTCCTCCATTGCCTTAAAGGTTTCCATAACACTGGCCCCGTTTACGGAATCCAAAACCGCTGTCATGCCGCTGATAAACCGCTTCGTTCCTGCCTGGCCTGCTCCGCCGTCTAAAAGTTCCAATGCGATAATTTGCCTTGCCTCCTCAATGTCGCCGTTATTTCCGACGATAACCGCCATAAGATAGCTGTCCTGCGTTTCTGCAAAACAGCCATACGCCTGCCCGCTGCTGATTCCGCTTCTTGCCACGCCTTCCCATGCAAGACACTGCTGGGCGCCTTCAATAGAAGGAGCGTCCGTGTCCTCCCAGCTCACTGTCACGCCGGAGCCTTTTAAGGTCATATCGGTGATGTAATCCGCAAAATCTTCCAAACTCTCTATGTCGCCTGCATTTCCGGGAACGCTGGATTTTGCGCATCTTAGGGAAACACCGGAAAAGCCCTGCCGCTTGGACCCTCCGTCTAATCCCATCATGGCGCCTGCCGCCGGAAGCTGCATATCTGTCTGCGTAAGTCCTTCAAGCAAAATGACCTTATATGTGCCGTCCGAGGAAAGATATTCCTGCGAATCTGGAAGAGCTTCCTCTTTTTTGGATTTGCTCTCTTTTGCAGGCGTGGTTTCCTTTGCAGCAGTCGATTCTTTAGCGGTGCTGTCGGATGTGACATCTGCTGTTTTGCCTGGATTTCCGCAGGCTGTAAGCGTCAGTCCGATGACAGCTGTCAATAGTAAGATACTTCGTTTTTTCATGAATTTTCCTCTCCTTTTTGATATCGTTTGCCATGTCCATACCTCGTAATGCCGTTAGTGATTATTAATTATATCATTTTCCATGGTTCATTTCCATATTATTAAAAAAAACGAGTCCGGGTCTGAAAATTTCTATGTAAAAATATAAAATATGTAAAGAAGAAACCTAGCATTGTCAGACATATCTGTGCTATAATAAAAAAAGACGGAAAATTACGAACGGTATAAGAATGGAGGATGTTCATGGATTTAAAAATCAATGATGCGGAAAACATCACAATGACACATACGGGACTGCTTCCGGGAAAAAGCGGAAAAGTGATTCATGTATGCTTTGAACGAAAAACAAAAAAGGGAAGTGATTATGCGGAAATCGTACTTCCTAGCAGAAAGGTCGTAAATTCCAAAGGCTTTGATGAAGGGGAGCTTGCGCAGTTAAGTCTCTATTTGAAGGGACAGGAAAAAAACATCATTAGAAAGGCAAAGCAGATAGACCACGACCTGATTTTTAATCTGTAAAACCGGAGGCGTACAGATGTTTCAAATTACTGCCGGCATATCCATGCAAAAATGTGGGTTGTGCCCAAGAAACTGCGGAGTGGACAGACAAAACGGTATCAGGGGCTACTGCGGGGAATCCGCTGTGGTAAGGGTGGCAAGGGCTTCCCTCCACATGTGGGAGGAACCCTGTATCAGTAAAAAAAACGGTTCCGGCACTGTTTTCTTTTCAGGATGCCCGCTTCGATGTGTCTACTGCCAAAATAGGAGCATAGCGCTTGGAAATAAAGGAGAGACATTTACAATAGATGAACTATGCAGTGTATTTTTACTTTTGCAGGAAAAAAAGGCGGAAAACATTAACCTTGTGACACCGACGCATTTTGTGCCGCAGATTGTCAGCGCACTGGAGCGCGCAAAGGCGCAGGGCCTGACCCTGCCGATTGTCTACAATACAGGCAGCTATGAATATGTGGAAACAATTAAAATGCTCGATGGTCTTGTAGATATCTATCTGCCTGATTTAAAATATAAGTCAGACTGTTTGTCACGGTATTATTCTAATGCACCGGATTATTTCGTGCACGCGAAAGATGCAATCGACGAAATGGTAAGACAGACAAAAAGCCCTGTTTTTGAATCCGGGCTTATGAAGCGTGGCACGATTGTAAGGCATATGATTCTTCCTGGACATACGAAGGATTCAAAGGACATCATATGTTATTTATATAAAAAGTACAAGGACAGCATTTATATAAGCATCATGAATCAATACACACCTCCAAAAGATATAGCGGCAATGGGATTCTCGGAAATTGCCCGGAGCGTGACAAAGCGGGAGTATGAAAAAGTAATTGACTATGCACTGGAGCTTGGAGTCGTGAATGCATTTATTCAGGAAGGCGGGACAGCAAGTGAGAGCTTCATACCTGATTTTGACGACAAGGCGCTTTTAAAAGAAATATTGGAGAAACGGAGCTGATAAGAATGCTTACAAGAGCGGATTTTTTGTCATTAAATTTTGTGTCTAAGGAAGATTTTACCGGAAGCTATAAAGGAATGCGTTTTATGATCCGCAAGGAAATGGTGGAGGAGGAAAAAAAATTAAGGGCATATGTCTGGAGCGAGCCTTTTGGATTCGATTCTACGCCAGATGACCAAAAGTGTTCCGAATTGTTTTCGTTTGACGAAAAAGGACTTGCACAGGCGATAGACTGGATGAACGAACACTATGAGCTTGTGCGCAGCAGAGAGGAGGATATGGTTTAAGCAGCGAAAACATAAATATTCTATTTAAATACTTATGAAACCAAAAAACAACCTACATGACGGTATAGGTTGTTTTTATACTTTATATCTTCTATATTCAAAAAATTAAGCCATCTGATTTACAGACTTGGATAAACGGGAAACTTTTCTTGAAGCGTAATTCTTATGATATACGCCCTTTGTTACAGCCTTATCAATCACGCTTGTAGCGTTTAATAAAGCAGCAACGGCAGCTTCCTTATCCTTGGCATCAATTGCTGCGTAAACTTTCTTTATTGCAGTCTTTACACCAGACTTAATCGCTTTGTTTCTATCGGCTTTTGTTTTGTTTACCAAAATTCTCTTCTTAGCAGATTTGATGTTTGCCATGTCTTGACACCTCCCATTTCCTCAATATTGTTGAAAAAATATGTTTTATTAAAGCCGGACACGGACGTTTTAATCAAACATACTCACATATTGTAATTTATGGAAGGGAATCTGTCAATACATATTCTCAAAAAAAACAGAAAAAATAGTAACAGTTCAGCCTAGAACTTTGCACTTGCTGCAAAGTTCGTAAAATAACGTAGTGGTTGAAATGCATCAAGCCACCACGA
>DKYC01000048.1:31979-33058 GCA_002492295.1 Lachnospiraceae bacterium UBA7110 | reverse complement strand
ATAATTCAATTACAAATATTGAACCATTAAGTAACTTAACAAATTTAAAATATTTAAACATTGCAGGAAATCCAATTACAGACTATTCTCCAGTAGCATTTGTTGAAACTGTTCTTAAGGATTGAAAAATTCTAAGAATAAATAGCCTTTACAAAAGAAGTGAAACTAATGGATATCAAAAAATATTTAAAATATGTAATGGAACTAGAACAATCAAAGTATACAATTGATAAATCTATATCCTATTTAAACGCAAAGCAAAACGGATTAGTAATAAAAAACAATATGAAGAACCCCAAAAACCATCCGACGGAGGAATCTTCGGTTCTATTTTTGCAATTGCCTATATGGTTTTACTGTTAGGAGGCATAGGTGTTCCGGTAGGGATTGTTTATGGAGCAATCAAATGGCTTTATACAGGAGCACAATTTGGAGCTTGTTTTAAAGGCTGCGTTTTTATATTTGCTGCAATAGGACTCGTATTTGGTATCATAATAAATTTACAACCTGATAGTCGAAAAACAGAATATTACAGAAATCTTAATACATATGACAGACTGGTCAGCGAAGACAAGAAACGTGTTGAAAACGAATTAAACTTAAAAAAGAATCTTGAGTTACAGGCAAATTCTTTGTTAAAAAAAGGCGGGAAATTGCAAATACCTTAAACAAGTTATACGATTTTAACATCATATTTCCCAAGTATCGCAACTTTATTGCTGTTACAACTTTTTATGAATATTTTATTTCCGGCAGATGCAATACGCTTGAAGGACATGAAGGTGCATATAACATCTACGAAAACGAAGTTCGCTTAAATGCCATTATAATACGACTAGATGATATTATTGAACATTTAAATGAAATTCGTTCTAATCAATACGAGTTATATAATGCAATATCTGAAGGAAATAAAATAGCAAATAACATTTACCAACAATCAATTAAAGTTTCGGATGATGTTGATAGAATAGTAGAAAATTCAGCAATTACTGCATATAACAGCCGAATTACAGCCATGAATTCCGAAATAATAAAGTATATTTCTTTATATGGAAAATAAGAATAATGGTAAATAA
>DKYC01000048.1:0-31731 GCA_002492295.1 Lachnospiraceae bacterium UBA7110 | reverse complement strand
ATAACCATATTGAATAACTTGAAATAATTAAATAAAAAACATGTTAAAATATTATGATTAAAGGAGTGGTGATTCATGAGTAAGAAAATGCAACAAATAATCAGTTTCACAATGGCGCTGTTGTTGATAATTTCATCAGTGGACATGCCTGTTTGGGCTGTAGAGTCCTCTACCGAAGAAACCGCGGAAGAACAAACAACGGACGAACTTGAAACAAATTCTGAAACTTCTAGTCAAAAAGAAGAATGCGCTGAGAATACCAATCTTGAAATGACCGAAACACAAATTCAAGAAGACTCAACCAACGAAACGTCCATTACTGATACAGAAGAAACGCTATCTTCAAACATAGAGAATGATACAGTTGCAGAAACAAAAACAGAAAACAAAACAACGGAAGAAGCACTGACGGAAATTGATTTGCAAGAAGAATCGGAAACTGAAAACACCGAAAACAAGGAAGTCTCAACTGAAACGGAGATTGATTCAAAGACTGAAAAAAAGGAAGATACGACTGAAGAGACAAAGATAGAATTAATCCCTAAATTAGAATTAGAAATCGGTCAGGAAGAAAACATTTTATTAAACATATATCCAAAGGACTTAAATGAAGAAGATATTATATGGGATAGCAGTGATTGGGAAATTGCAATTGTTGAAAATGGTATTGTAACAGCAACTGATGTAGGTGAAGCAACGATTACAGCAAAAATAAGAGAAACTGACATTGAAGCGGAATGCCTTGTCATTGTAAATGATATTAGTTTTGAAACAGAAAATCTCTCTTCTTATTCCAATACACGAAATACATCTTATTATGATGGTTACGGTGCTGTTGCATGGGCAAGAGAACATAATAATTCCGATATAAATAAAAATTATGGCACGGGCAGTTGTCCGAATAATTGGTTATGTGCTGAATTTGTAGCAAGAGCTGCTATTAATGGCGGCGGACTTAATAGTCAATGTTTAAGTGCAAGTTGTACCTATTTAAGAAATAATCTGCTTAACGGTGGATATTGCACTGAATATACCGCCCAACTGTCAAACGGTTACTTAATGAAGAATAATTTCTCAGGCACTATTGCTGTAGGGGATATTGTTTTATATAAATGTCAAAAAAATCATTCAAGACCATTTCCTCATGCAGTGATGTTTGCCGGATGGTCAAGTGACGGGAAAATGCTGGTATACGCACATAATAGCAGAAAAAACGGAGAAGTAATACAATATACAAAATGCTCCGTCAGAGAACCAAACAATGATAGCCCACGATGCAATGCGCCAATAACGGAAGTCAGAGTCTTACATTTTAATGGCAATACAGCTTCTAGTGAATCCGTAAAAAAACTTTCCCCCATTGGAAACTTAGACGGAATTGAAGGCGGCAAAGGAACAATAACCCTCATTGGATGGGCAGCAGATCCCGATGATTACGCAAGAGATGTTGAAATACATATATATGTTGGAGGCAATATCGGTGTAGGCAGTTTATACAATGTTACCGCCAATAATGCACTTCGGTCGGATGTAAAACAAGAACATCCTTTAGTCAAAGAAAACTGTGGGTTTAATTATACATTTAAAGTAAATGAAAGGGGAACTCAGGAAGTATATGTCTATGCTCTTGATACACAGGGAACCAGCCTAAACACACTAATAGGGCATACTACCATAACAATAGCAAATCCCGATCCTGTTATTCGTATTGATCCTGACAGTTTGCAGCTCAATGTAAACGACACAAAAAAATTAACTATTTCCTATCAAATCAGTGAAACTTATAAGTTAAATTGTTATATTGCAGATACAGATATCGCGTCTGCCGAATGGGGAACTCATGCGAATAGTAAATGTGACCTTAACATCAAAGGATTAAAACAAGGAAACACAACAGTAGATGTACAGCTATGGAATGTAGCGATGACAACGTTAATCTACAACGAAACGATTCCAATAACAGTTACTGAACTATCTGTCGAGTTTAGTCAGGATACCGTAGAAACAAACTTAAACGAAATAAAAACTTTTAAATTTTCGTTTGCAGGAAGTGATTTATATGGTTTGGAATGCGAAATAGATGATCGAAGCATTATAGAATTAACGGGATGGGAATGGGACAAAAACAATAACGGAACAATTAATATAAAAGGATATAAAGAAGGGACCACAAATCTGACAGTATATCTTATGGGAGCTAATAATACAAAATTGTTTAGCAAGAGTATCCCAATAACGGTTATAATACCCTCTGTAAGCTTCAGTCAAAACAGCATAGAGACTGGAGTAAATGAAACAGAAGAAATTACCTTTTCATTCCGAGGAGCCAATTTACAAGATATAGGATTAGATATTGCCAATCAAAGCATTGCAACCTTAGAAGGCTGGGAATGGGATGAAGATAATAACGGAACAATCAAAGTAAAAGGGCATAAAAAAGGAACTACAACAATGACTCTTTATATTGTCGGAGCTGACGGTTCACGCTTATGCAGTAAAACCATTCCGATTACAGTAAATGATTCCTTATCCGGCATCACATTAAACGCCTCCTCCAAAGAAATAACAGTAGGCAGCAGCTTCCAACTTGCAGTTTCCTATATTCCCTCTACAGCCAAGCCGGAGGGAACCGTCCAGTGGGCAAGCAGTAACACAGGCGTCGCAATTGTTGATACACACGGGCGCGTAAAAGCTCTAAAGAAAGGAACCACCATAATAACAGCATCAGTTGACGGATTTCGCAAGGAATGCAGAATTACAGTCATTGAGGAACAAGTGCCCGTAACAGGAATTCGTCTAAATGCTTCTGATATTTTTATAAAAGAAGGAACGCAATACACACTGACGGTAACTTACACGCCGTCAAACGCCAATACAAACATTCCCAGTGCAGCGGATATTGTATGGAGCAGTCAAAATACTAAAATTGCAATGGTAAACAATGGGGTTATAAAAACCATACGCAGCGGTTCCACAACTATCACCGCAAAATACGGAATTTATTCCGCAACCTGTAAGGTTACTGTCATGGAAAGTGAGGAAGAAAGCAGCAAGGTTGAGGAAAGCTCAGATACCCGTGCATCATCGGAAAACAGTTCAGAAGAAAGTAGTGTCGAAGAGCCGGAATCGAATAATGAAACGACTTCCGAATCAGAAGAAACTTCAGAATCAGAGACAGAATCTATGACAGAAAGACCTTCTGAATCAGAAGAAACTTCAGAATCAGAAACAGAACCCGTTAGCGAAGAGACTTTCGAATCGGAAGAAAATACAGAGTCAGAAACGGAATCTATAGCAGAAACACCTTCTGAATCAGAAGAAACTTCAGAATCAGAAACAGAATCAAAAGAGCCAACGGAAGACGAAACGAATAATAAAATTTCCATTAAGCAAATAAGCGATATGGTGTATACAGGTACAGCCGTAAAACCAGATTTGGAAGTATATAATGGAACCAATAAGCTTTACCTAAATAAAGATTATACCGTTTCCTATAAAAATAATACAAATGTAGGCACGACATTTGTGACAGTAAAAGGGAAAGGGAATTACTCAGATAAGGTAACAACTTCTTTCAACATATTACCTAAAAATTTATCCGACTCTGATATTATTGCAGAAGACCTTGCCCTTGTCGCAAATCATAAAGTCCAAAAAAAGATACCAACCGTATCGTATAATGGAAAAAAATTAAAAATTAATAAGGATTTTACAGCATCATTCGGTGCTGGAGATTTTCAACAAGAAGGAACTTACATAGTTACACTGTCGGGAACAGGAAATTACACAGGAACAATTAAAGCTAAAATCATATTGACTGACAAAAATAACCTTATTAAAAATGCGAAGCTTACATATCAGTCAAAACAGACATACATCGGGAAAGAAATTACGCCTTCTGTAACCGTAATGTGTAATAATAATCTATTAACAAACGGTAAAGATTATATTATTACTTATGTCAACAATATAAATCCCGGAAAAGCGAACATTGTTATAACCGGAAAAGGCAGCTATGCCGGAACGAAGACCGCTAAGTTCACAATTAAAAAAGACCGCACAGTCCTCACAGAACAAATGGTTATTACCCAACCGACTATGGCGTATGTAAAAGGCGGCTGTTTCCTGAAGCCCCTTGTCATTTGTAACGGGAAAACACTTGTACTAGGAAATGACTATACAGTTTCCTATAAAAATAACAAATCTGTCGGCTTGGCAACAATACAGATAAAGGGCAAAGGAGCATACAGCGGGACCGTAGAAAAAAGTTTTACAATCAGTCATCAAAGTATCAACAAGGTATCTGTCAGAGTTCCTGACATCGCTTATAACGAAAAAAAAGGAAAGTATATCAGTGCACCGATATTGATGGATTCTGACGGAACTATGCTTAAACTGAATAAGGATTACGGTAACATTACATATTCAATAAACGGCTCTAAAGCAGACGGTCAAAGCAAACCTGCCTTAGGCTCTGTTATTACAGTGAGTTTATCAGGCATAGGGAACTATACAGGTACTGTTACCGTGAAATATCAGCTTAAGAAAACAAGTTTTTCCAAAGCAAAAATAGTTAGTACCTCAAAAACTTATACCGGAACTACAGTTACACTTAACCCTTCTGACTTACATGTTACATTAAATGGTGAAACACTTATTTATGGAAAGGATTATGAAATCGTCAAAGGAACCTATAAGAATAATACCAAAAAGGGGCAAGGCTCTGTTGTCATTAAGGGACTGGGGGAATTTGCCGGCGAAAAAACCGTAAAATTCCGTATTACAGCTAAACCAATTAAATAAAAAACCAACAATATGTAAAGGATGGGATTTCCATTGAAGGCAAAATCCCATCCTTTTCATTATTTTCATTTTCTGATACATTTCTCTTGATTTTTATCTCTTTCTGTCATACGGTCAAAACAAGAAATGAGCTTTTAACCGTACAGTCTTATAGCCCAAGAGGACACTCGTTTCTTTTTGTTCTCTTCCCTTATCTCTTTCTCTATCCTTGCAATTTCTGCTTTTCGTTCTTCACTTGTCATCCTCCTGATATACTCAGGAACAATAACCCTGTCATCCGCAAAATATTCTTCCTTCATGGCAATCCCTCCCAAATACAAATTATACAGAGATTCGGCATCTCTTTCGCTTTATTGTATAAAATACGGTTTATACTGATATTTTCTGCAATTGCGTCAAATTTACTCAACTTCTTTCTGCTGACACCAAGCATCAAATCAGTAGAAAAAAGTGATTCCAAATTTTTAGATTCATGTTTGAGAAAAAGCCATATCAACTAATTTGTCTAACGAAGTATCCTCAAAAATCTCATCAAACAGGCTGTCCGCTGTATCCGGAAAATGAATTGATAAAAATTCTCTGTAAAAATCCATAAAATAGTTTAGCGAAACATCATTCGGAGTTTGTTCGGTTTCGATAACCTCCCGTATCAATTGAATGATTGATATAAAATCTTCTTTAGAAACAGCCGACAGCACAGGAACCTCCATAGTCAGCTCACCTGCCAAGCCGTCTAAATCCGTCCAGCTTTCATATTCTTCAATCACCGCTAAATCAATCGTTCTATTAGGTGCCTTAACAAATTTGGTAGCTTCTTTTAACAGATGCTCAATGACGGAATGATTTTTCGGTTCGTGCATAAGAGCTTGGATTTTTCTGATAATTTCTTTTAATTGTCTTTCGGATTCTAAATCCCTATGCGGCTTTATGTATTCGTCCATTTCATTCTTTCCCTTCAAGTCCCATATTTGCCCCAAAAGGCTTATACGCACCATCCTATACTGCCTCCGATGTATAACGAACTTTATATTTTGTCATCTGTCATTCCTTCTGTTTTTAAAATGACTGCGAAAGTCTTCCTCTGAAATCCATCCTTCTTCTTCTGTTGAACGGATACCTGCATTAAGCTCACACATTAATTGAATCATAGCCTCTGCCTTTTGAAAATGTTCCTCATGCTTCATATCACGAATGCTGTATGCTCCGTGCCCATTCCGTGTTAAATATACAGGCGAGCCTTCCGATACTTTTTCCAAAACACTGCCATAATTTCTTAAGTCTGAAACAGGTGCAATCGTTGGCATATACTCACATCCTTTCGATAAATTGACAGAAATAGTCTTCTCCTTCCTTCAATAGGCAAAAATCGGTCCTCGCACAAAGGAAAAGCTCCAGCATCAAATCTCATGAGACAATGTTGAGACTGACTTGAGACTATATGAGACTAACTCAAGTTTTTCACTATAAAGTCCATGTCGATGTCTTTTTATCATACATTGTACCTGTTACTTTTTTGATTTTAACATAATCTCTGAATACCATTGCTCTTGATATATCAAGTTCTGCCATTACCTGTTCAATCGATAAGTGCAGGTTCCGCACTCCGGAACCAATGGTATCTGTCCTGCCGATATTTGCATAAAACTGTTGAATCAACGGATTCTTTGGATATGCACTCGAATAATCCCTATGAACGAGAATATAATCTCCTGCTAATATCTGACGCACTATACAACACTCTCGTAACTACTACCCGGTTATCTTCAATAACATAGAATACCAAGAAATTATCTATTGGAAGCTGCCTCAATCCCATTGCATGTTCCGGTTCAGATTCCATAATCCGTACACGTTCCGGAAATACATTCAAGTTCTGTATTGCCTCTGCAATCCTATTATATTGTTCTATGGCATTTTCCGGTGCCAAAAGCTGTTCAGCAATATACGTGTAAATTTCTTCCATATCAGTTAACGCTTTATCTGTAATCTGTACTGTATATTGCTTCATAATTAGCGGCTCTCCCTAAACTTTGCAAATGCTGTTACTGCATCCTGCACCTTTCCGGCTTTCATATCATCATAACCTTCCTGCAGCTGTGCATGAATTTCTTCCGTTGTCATCAAATCTGCATTGATAGGTTGTGGTGCTTTGGGCAGTGCCACTGTGAAAGGTATTCCGCCAGTCAAAGAAATTTGATTTAAATACATATCAATAGCTGTTGACATCGGTATTCCCAAGCGTGATAGAACATCCTCTGCACGCTGTTTAACAGTCGGATTTACTCTTAAATTTAATGTTGCTGATTTTTCCATTACTTTCATCTCCTTCCAAAAAATATTGTAACGCAAATGTCGTTACTTATCAATTATTATTTTATAGTTTTCCTTTGGAATTATAAATAATTATGGATTCTTTAATTTTTCCAAGATTTGCTTAATAATCTCATCCTCCGACACCCCCGCGCTCACTGCGTCAAAGCTCGGGATAATGCGGTGGCGCAGCACAGGATACGCCGCCTCCTGCACGTCCTGAAATGAAACATTAAACCGTCCCTCCAAAAATGCCTTCGCCCGCGCTGCGCGGATTAGCGCCTGCGCCGCTCTCGGGCTTGCGCCTTCCCTAATATAAGGGTTCTTGTCATGTGTCGCCATGACAAGCTCTAACAGGTAATCCATCACCGCGTCTGCAATCGGAATTTGACTCACCAATGCCTGCGCTGCAAGCAGCCCCTCGCCGTCCATCTGCGGCTCGATAACGGGTGGCTCCAGCCCTTCCGTCAACCCGACAATGCCCTTTAATTCGTCCTTCGACGGAAAACGCACCAAAATCTTGAACATAAAACGGTCAAGCTGCGCTTCGGGCAAAGGATATGTGCCCTCGTTTTCAATCGGGTTCTGCGTCGCAAGCACAAAAAACGGTGCGTCAAGCGCATGGCTTTCGCTGCCCACCGTGACCGTGTGCTCCTGCATTGCTTCCAAAAGCGCCGACTGCGTTTTCGGCGTCGCACGGTTGATTTCGTCCGCCAAAATCACATTGGCAAAAATCGGTCCTCGCACAAAAGAAAAGCTGCTGCCCTGTCCGTCCTTCATAATGATATTTGTGCCCGTCACATCGCTCGGCATTAAATCGGGCGTGAACTGAATACGCTTAAACGGCAAATCAAAAACCCTGCCAATCGTGCTGACCAGCCGCGTTTTGCCAAGCCCCGGCATACCCTCCAGCAGCACGTTTCCGCCTGTCAGCATTGCAAGCATGACTTGACGGATAACCTCCCGCTGTCCGATAATACCTTTTTGTATTTCCGCCTCGCACGCCGCAATCCGCTCCGCCATATATGCCGCATCCTGCAGCCTGTTTTTGTCTGATTCGTTCATTTTTATAACCATGCTCCTTTCTCAGTGTGCAAGTTTGCCTCCCCGTCGGCTCGCCGTCTGTTCCCATAAAACCATCAATACGTGTCTATCCACTGCGCACGGCACTGATACGTTCCAAATTCCAAAATGATACCTTCCGTCTTAAAAACAGCACTTTAGCACTCCTATAATATCTGACGCCATTATATCATGCCCCCTGTCGAATATCTATCCTTTATTTTGGAATTTTTTTATGAGAATTGCCCCCAAATTATATGCTTACGGTATTGAAACCCATCAATACACATAGGGTGATACCCGTAACAATAAAGGCACTGAATAATTATGGTAAAACAAAGAAATAAAATTTACAAAGAAAGGTGTCAAAATCGATTTCCCTGATATATACAGATATTACAAATGATCTAAAAGAACATTTATCCAAATGAAAAACAGCGGCTTCATACCTGTCGCGGAGAGGATGCCTCACTCGAAATTTAAGGCATCCTCTCCGCGTTAAAAGTACTTCATTTTCTCTATTTCCTTCTCAAAGTCTGTACCCTCATTTCTACATTTTCATGAAATTCCTCATCCGAAAATTTGGGGTCTCTAGTATCATACCATATCTGACAGGGAAGCTCACCGCATTCCCCACAGTTTTGCTTACCCCTGTTGTTTCTGACACAATCATATATCGGGCAGGCCTTTCCCTCCGGGGCATGGAATACTTTACCTTCACATGAGTTGCAGCCATTACACATTTTCCCAAAGCAATAACATGCACCACAATCCGTACCGCAGACACTAATATGTTCTCTTTTTTCCTTTTGATATGATTCATACCATGACTGAACCACCTCAATGGGATGTTGGACTAATTTCACTGTTTCTTCTACATTCTTACCTGCTTCAAACTGCCTGCAGGCGACAGAATACATACTTTCCGAAACCTCAATCAAGTGTCCGTCCGGATCAAAGATATGGATTCCCCTCTGCAGCCAGGGGAACGTTTTTGGTTCATGAAGTCTTTCCACCTGTGGATAAGACTCCAACAGTTTCACAAAACCATCAAAGTCTTCCGTTTCAAAATACAATTCCATGGTATTTGGTCGGAACTTCATTGTAGCGGCATCAAAACCGGCTATATCCTCCAATCCCTGCTGAAGCGCCAAACCACAGGTCAACGTCTTATTCCTGCCCAAATCCACAATAACATCCTGCTCAAACAAATCCTTATAAAACTGCAGGGATTTTTCCATATCACGCACTGCAATTACGGTAGTACAATATTTCATCGTTTCTCATCCTTTCCTGTATATCAGAATTTGAAACTATTTTACTGCAATTTTGGAAAAACATCTTGTATATTTTCGACATCCTTGAGTGCAATACTTCTCGCCTTACGGATATCCATGGAATGATATCTTTTAAATTCGCGCAGCAAATGTGACTGGTCGGTATATCCAAATTTGTGAACCGCACTTAACACATTAAAATCCGGTTCATACAAAATATTCCTCCATAAAAACTGATATCGTATCAAATTGCTCATCTTTTTAGGCGTAATACCAACATACTCATGAAACAGGCGCTCCAACTGTCTGATACTTACAAAAGACTCTTTTGCCAAATTTGATATATCCAAAAAGCCTTTCCTTATGAGAATATTCTGTATTGTATTGTTAACAACTGTATTTTCCCTTGCATCTGACAGTCTGTTGATCAGCAGTTTCTCTACAAAAGAAGCTTTTTCCTGCAGCGTTTTCAGTTCCAGCAGCTTGGGCCGGATAACTTTATCAAGCCATCCAAACCTTGAACCCACATCAAAAAAACCATTCATGGTAGATTTCAGGGAATCATCAGCAAATGTATATGCACTCCACGCATAAAAACGAACGGCAAACGTTGCCGTCACATGTCCCTCATCACCATTATTATATGCCCAAAAACTGCAGTCATTTATTCCGCAGAAACCACCCGTAACAGTATTATCCGTATAGTCTATATGATATATTATATCCACGCAAGTATCCGGAATCACTAATTCCGGAACACCATATCCGGCTTGTTTCACTGGATTTTCCGTTCCCCAATAACATCTGACATAAGAATGCAGCACTTTACAGGGAAACAACTCTGTATAAAAAACGCTTCTTTTGAAAGGAGCTGCCGTCAATGGATGATAATTTACCGGGGTATTCATTTGCTGCAGACTCCTTTCCGGAATAGCCCATTCAAAATGCACCTGGAAACGCAGACAATCTCAAGATAATATCCTATCTCTCCTCGCTAAGGAGCATTAAAGCCCGCAAAATATTCCTTAATAATATCCTCCATGCCACTCGGATATTTTCCTGCGGAAATACCCTCATAAGCATTTTGCTCATAGCTGCCGATTACCGCCTCATAGGAAATATGCTCGCCCTCCCAGCTTAACCCGTTCTGTGCCCGGAAAAAGTCGGAATTTTCATGACCTGAAGCATTTCCTGTCAGATTTTCACTGTCTGCAATCGCATTCGGAACACTGACGTAGTCATGCGCATTGTTACTGCTGCCTGTACCTCTGCCATTTCCACCGTTTCCGTCACCATTGCCATTTCCTTGTCCACCCTGTCCGTCACCGTTGTCGCCCTGACCGTTCCCCTGTCCGTTCTGTCCTTGTCCGTTTCCATTCTGTCCGTTTCCATTCTGTCCATTTCCGTTTTGTCCGTTCTGTCCCTGACCGTTTTGTCCATCCTGTCCGTTTCCATTCTGCCCGTTTCCTTGCCCACTATATCCCTGCGCCAACTGCTGCCCGCTCATATTCTGTAACTGCTGCGCCATCTCCTGCATTGCTTCCAAAGATGCCACCGACGCTGTCGCGCCGTTTTGCAGACTCTGCGCAAGTCCCGACATCTGTGATGCCATATTCTGATATTTATAGTCCAACTTCTGCGACGCTGACGCAAGCTGCTCTGATGACGCTGCCTGCTGATACTCGGACAGCGACGATTCAAGGCTTTCTATCATCTCCTGTAACTGCGCCTGCTGCTCAGGAGTCAATACCTCATCCTGCGCAAGCTCTTCAATCGTCTCCACAAGCTCTTCAATCTCTTTCGTTTTTTCCTTTGCCTCCTCCTTCACACTATGCAGTTGTAAAGCGCGCTCCTTTACCATAGAAGGCGTCAGAGCAAGTCCTGATACGATTGCAAGCATTCCCAAAAGCAAAAGCACCTTTTTAAACGACGGCATGACCGAAATGCGTATCCTGTCCTGATGGATACACAGCTCCCGCATCGCATCCTCCCGCTGCAGCGCAATCAGCACGCCCTCCTGATTCAAATTCTCATAAGCCGTAACAATCCGCTCGTCAAAGCCGAAACGGTCCATCGACAAAGCCGCCTGCTCCATGCCAATCCGTTTTACAAACGCAGCAATCCCTGCTGCCGGCAATGCAAGCAGCAACGCAAGCGCCGTATAAAGGTTTGCATAATATAACGGTATGATAAACGACAACACCTGAAACAAAATTCCTACTCCCGCACCGACGCACAGCGCAAACAAAAGCATTTTCAAAAATCCTGCCATATTCAGCCTGCGCCGGCAGGACTTTATCATTTTCAGAAATTCCCTCTGCTCCATCTATTTATCCTTTCAAAACACCCTATCCTTTTCATCCCTTAAGTTATTTCCTCATTTTCCCTGCCGAAGAATGCATCGGATTAATCTTCCATGCCGCCGCCGCCATAAACAGCACGGAAAGCATAAAAATACACGCCGCAGACAAAAACATCCACGCCTTACCCTGTGATAAATGGTACGTCAAAAAGCCAACCTGCTGTTTGGAAAAAAAAGAGCCTTCCATGCCAAAGAGCGATTCCCCCGTCATAATCTGCATGAAAAATTCCTCAAAAAAAACAAACGGATTAAACAGCAGAAACAGCAGCGACTCCCCCGCCCTCTCTGCCTTGCTCCAAAGCATCTTTAAAATCAACGGAACAAAAGTCAGAAAATATATCACAAAATAAAATGCAAACGACAAAATCACCGCCGTTATAGACCTGCGGCAAAGTGCAGAACAAAAAATCCCGATGCTTCCCGACAAAACCGACAGCAGGATAATTGTAAGCACAAAATAAAACAGACTGCTCCAGCTAAGTCCTCCCGCAACAAACGAGAGCGCCATAATCGGCATTCCCGCCACCACGAAAAACAAAATCCGAAGCACCGCGGAAATCACTTTTCCTATCACAATCGAAAACGGCGACATACACGTCGTCAGCATAATGTCAAACGTCTGACGCTCCCGCTCGCCCGAAATCGAGGATGCCGTGATAATCGGCACAATCAGCGCTACAATGCACACCTGCGAAACGGCAAGCACCGGAAACAGATAAATTAAATAACTGTAAATATTATTGTCACTGTAAATACTGTCGCTCTGAGACTGGATTGCTGCCATCGCAAGCAGAAACGCCATCACAAGCACTGCCTCATAGGCAAACAATCCCCAACTAAACCGCATACTGCGCGCCGTCACCTGCAAATCCTTTTTCACAATCGGATTCAAATGTATTCTCATAATAATCCCCCATTCCTGCCATGTGAAAAATTTATTTTTCACACTATCCTAATCCTCCGTTTTTCCTGTCAACTGCATAAAAAGCGATTCCAAACTGCCTTCTTCCCTGTAAAAACCCGTCAAAACAACTTCATTCTGAATCAGCCTTCCAATCAATGCACTGATTTCCTCATCCGTGCCGTTGTTGGAAATGACAATCTCGTTTTCCCTGACCGATTCCACCCGCACATTTGCCTGCTCCTTTAACAGCCGCACAGCCGCCTCCATTTCGGAAACAATCTGAATGTGAAGCCGTTTTCCGCCGCCCAGCTGCTGCATAATATCCTCAATACGTCCCGCCGTAATCAACTGTCCGCCGTTCATAATCCCAATACTGGTACACATTTCGGAAAGCTCCGAAAGAATATGGGAGCTGATTACAATCGTCTTTCCCATAGAATGTAGATTTTTTAACAATTCCTTCATTTCCACACGCGCCCTGGGATCCAGACCGGAGCTTGGCTCGTCCAAAATCAGCAGTTTCGGGTTATGCAGCAATGCCCTCGCCACGCAGAGCCGCTGCTTCATGCCGCGGGAAAGCGTGTCCACATAAAACTCCCTCTTATCCGTAAGATTGACCAACTCCAGCAAATCGTCCGAAAGCTTTGCGATATCCCGCGCATACATCCCGTACATCGAACCGTACATATCCATATATTCCCGCACCTTCAGATTATCATACACGCCAAAAAAATCAGGAACATACCCAATCAGGCGTTTCATCTCCTTACTTCCCACTGCCGCCGAAGTATTTCCGATTTTTACCGTACCGCCGCTTGCCCGAAGCAGACCGCAGACAATACGGATTGTCGTTGTCTTTCCTGCGCCGTTTGGTCCCACAAAGCCAAACAGATCCCCCTCCGGGACATGCAGCGTCAAGTGATTAACCGCCGTAAACGAACCGTAATTTTTAGTCAAATTATTAATGTATAACATCCTTCTCCTCCACAATCGCATATAAACAACCGTACGATACCTCGCTGCAGTCACCGTCCACCGTCCTGTCCCAGTCATCCGTCACGCCGACAATAATCACCTCATCCTCATTCATCTGAAAGCATGCATCAGAAATCCCCAATCCCAAAGCCGCCTTAACATCAATATCCTCTTTCTCATCCGCGCGCAAAGAATCCCGTAAATACCCGTAAAAATAAGCTTCCGCCGGTGTGTACGACGAACTTCTGGAATAATAACCCGCCATGCTCACCGAATCCGTGTATTCACTTTTCCTTTCATCCAGCGAAACGCTCTCACCCGCCGGAAGGTCTTTATAAATCAACATGTCATCATTCATAATCACCGCGAAATATAAAAAATCACGCTGTGTTCCATTCGTAACCGTTTTCACCCCGTCCCAGTAAACTGTCCCGGTTTCCGCCGCATTCTGTGTACCTGCCATAAAATAAGCGTCCTCAAACCCGACATTCGGATTGATTCCGATAAAAAGCCTGTCCCCCTCTTTTCGAATCCGATGATAATAATCCTCCTCATCGTCATCATAATAATATCGGTTCATCATCGGTCCTGCGTATGTATATCCGTCCGCCAACTGCAGACTCCATTCCTTATGCCCCGCGTCGTAACAGCGCAGGTATGTCGTCGCCCCCCTGTTCTTCGAAAGATTCTCAACCGTAACCGAATATACATTTGTGCTTGAAACTTCGAATCCTCGGCCTGCCCAATACACCATAAAGATTCCCACAAGCGCCGCCACAGGCACTGCAATCCAGTAGAAATCCCGCTTCTTCACCGCACGCAAAATCAGGTAGAGAATCGGTCCCACAAAAATCACATACAAAACCACAAGCAGCTTTAATCCGCCAAAACGCAGACGGCTGCTGCCCTTTCCAAGACTCGGGAAAATTCTTTGCAGATTATAATCCGTATCATAATACAAATCCCCCGACGGATAACGCAAATTCGCGTAACCGATTGCATAGTCTAAAATCATCTCAACCAAAGATTCCTGTGTCGTTGAAAGATAATCAACGCCATCATCCTCATCCTTCCTGTATGCATCCGTACCAAGTCTGCCAACCTCCGTCAGTGCGCAGGGCAGAACACTCACCGCGCCGTCGCCCCACGACCCGGCAAGAGAAAAGTCCGCACTGCTATGCTTTCTGCCAAAAACATTGCCGGCATCCTCCAACTCCGCCCAGGAAAGCTGCGACACATCCACATAATAACTCCATTCATATGTATCTTCATCGGCTTCATCAGCCTCTTTATATTGAAGTCCCAAAAAATCCAAGCCGCCAAGCGTCTTCTCTACATTTTTTCCGGTACCGACAATCAGGATTCCGCCGTTATCTATCCAGCGCTCAATATCCGCTATCCCGTCATCTGATAAAATTTTCGTATCATAACTGTCAATGACCAAAAAAGTCAATGTATCCAAAGTTTCCGTCAAGCTGTCCTGCGTCAACTGCACCAGCTTTATCGGGCGGTTTCTGTCCCCAAAATAAATCTCGTTTCCACCCATATCCAAATACGTCAGCGACGCATACTCATCGCTTAATATCCCCATGGACAAGCCTTCTGCACGATTCTGCAAGAGTTTTGGAAAGCTCTTTTTTGCAACCGTTCCGGACGGATTGTTGAGCAGCGTGACAGTGACCAGCCCGTCCGTCCTGTCAATCCCGTTCTTTGGCACCCTGACCGCAAACTGCTTAGTACTGCCCTGCGGAAGGGAAAGTACGGTATCATAGACACACCCGCCGGATGACGCATACCCGGTATCTACCCTCAAACGCACAATGCCTTCCCAGTCACCTCCCCGGTTTTCAGCTGTTATCTGAATCTGATAAACCGGCTCGTCCGAAGGCTGCACCTGTGCCTCAATCACAAAATCGCCGCTATTCTCCTCTTCCTCTGCCTGCGCCGTAATTCCCGCCGCCCCCAAAAGAATGCCATAGAAAAACACCACTAGACCAAAAACAAAAATAGACTTTTTCATTCTAATACTACCCCTTATACATTCCGCTTTTATATTACCTGTTTTCCATAACCGCCTTGTAATACATCGCAAGCGGAATAAAACACTGTCCGAAATTTTTCGGACTTCCGCTTCCTGCCACAACCGCATCGCCATAGATTGTCTTTTTCCCCGAAGAACTGCCTGACGATTCACACAGTGCCTTTTTAAAGGTCTGCTCACCGTATTTTAAATACGACTTATCCCCCGTCAGCTCATACGCAATCACAAGTGATTCCAGCAAAAGCGTGTTTGTTCCAAGCCGGTCAAGACTTGGCAGCTCCTTGTAGTAAAACAGTCCCGTGCGTTCCATATAACAGTTCTTAATCAAATCATCCACCGCGTCTATCATCATCGTCTTTAATTCCGCACTCGGAAAAACACGGTAATACCGCATCAGACTTCCTACCGCCACCGAAATCATAAATCCTACCCGGACCACTGTATTGTCCGTATATGGCGCAAGCCAGTCACCGCCGTACTGCTCCCCCCATACCTTGAAATCCTGTATGATTTTATCCGCCTTCACAAGCCATTTTCTGTCATTTGTTTCCACATAAAGCGCCGTCAGGGAACGAAGCGCCCATCCGGTTTCCCGCGCATTCACCTCACCGACCTGCGCATACATCGGCGTATCCAAAAGGCGCAGCACATTTTCCCCGATTCCAATCGCCGTTTCCAATCCTCTCTCGTCACCCGTAAAATGATAGTAGTCCAGCAAACCTTCCACCCACTGATGCGAGCACACCATCAGTTTTTCCTGTGGTATCACATTTCCGCGGCAGTGCCCGTTCGTATGCTCCCACTGACCGCCCAAAAGCAGCGGATTATCGCTGAAATGACACACATCCACATCCATCCAGTGGCTGACCGCCGCGATATTGTAATCGAGAAAACGCCTTGTCCCGTTTCTCACATATAACAGCGCACATGCGTGCGGAAAATCATATTCATTGTTGCTCCACACCAAATCGCCGCCGCCCCTGCCCTGCGCCGTATAATGCATATCAGGCGTATCGCCGAAATTCAGCATCCCGTATGCCCGCGCATGACCGTCCGCCTTTGCAATCAGCGCCTGTTCCGCCTCCGGAATAAACTTGTCCGTAAAAATATCAAGATAACAGCCCGAATTTCTGTGAACGTCCGGCTGCACATACGGTCTGTCCGGCATCTGGTAAATCAGGCTCCTGTTGCCGAGCGCCTCCAAAGATTCTTTGGCGCCGTGGAAATGCAGCAAAAACTTCTGCTCCCGCGACATCCCCGATTCCATGACAGGCTTTGTCATGACGGTCTTGCCCACGTTATCCGGAACCAGCATCACCGAAACGCCCTCGCTGTCGGCGCGTACCGCTTTCGGGAAATTTTGCTGCGCCTGAAAAACCGTTGCACACACTCCACCGTCCTTATCCGTGCTGTCCGCAAAAAACGTACCGTAAAAAACCTCCGCAAAGTGCTCGTTTGACTCGTAAACAAGACTTTCCGCATCCACATATTTCGAAACTGTCTCCCCATGTTCCCCAATCAGAAAATCCGTTTTATAATTCGATGACGCCGCACACGTTCTGATTTCTGACACTTGTGTCATTTTTTTGCCGTTTCCGTCAGGATTTTGAAGCTTTACATCAAACACAAGCGACGCAATCGGGAACTGTTTTAACGTCGTATTAATAATACGGTACGAAACCTCAATCCACGGCTTTTTGGCATATGCTGTCAGTTTCACCTCAAAGTCAATCTGCCCCGCATCCGGTTTATCGCACACATTTGTGCCATTTGCCTTTAAAACCGTACAGACTGCACCGCTCTCCACAACGTTCCACTGACCGATTTTCATCTGATAGCTCCCGCCTTCCCCGCCGCGAAGCACAGGTCCGGTAAACTGCTGCTTTTCGTAACGTCTTCCCTCTGCCTCAACATATTGGAAAATACACTCACTATCGTTTTCCACCGCAAAGGAAATGACACCCGTGTCAACTTTGATGCCGCCCTGCTCCTGCGTAACGGCAATCGTAAAGGCATCCGGATTCCTGTCCGTCCGCGCGTTCAAATCGCACTGTAAAACAACGCCCTGGTTCGCGGGCAAATCCGCAAGGAACCTCAAAAACAGGAATTTCACGCTCCCATCGTCATGCCGTGCCGTTACTTTTTTTTGGATTGGGAGCGCATGGTCTTTCTGATATACTGTTACCCCGGTTATATCATGAAGCATCCCTTTTTTCACCGGAATTCCAATAAAACATGGCTCTTCTTTTCTCTCATATTTATACAGCTTATCCACATAAATATCAATCATCATAATAATCCAAATCCTTCCTTATTTATTTCCATATATCTTCCATTCATCTTCCAAAAAATCCGTGCGCCTTTGTATAAAATCCTTTAACTCGTTTACTTTTTCTTCATAACAGTCCAGCTTTTCCTCCAGGTCACTGTATTGTGAAAATGTATTCCACCGGACGATATTGCAGATATTGGACTCTTCTATCAAATCCCTGTAATCATCCACCCTCGTATCAAATGATTCCCTGATTTGCGGCGCCAGCTCCGCAAAAAAGATTTGTGCTGCCAAAACCCTGAAGTCCTCATGCTGGTATAACGCATACCATATATCAGAATCCTTTCTCTGCAAAGCCGCATAAAGACCTTTGGCGTCGTGAAGGTCAATGCCGTCATCCGTTATCCCCGATGCCGCTATCGACTTATCATAATCCCATGCAGGACCTGCAAAAAACTTCGTGCTCACCGCGTCAACGGGTTTATAAATGTATTGGCTCGTAAACGATGCATCGAGGTTTTTTACCAGTTCTTCCAGCAAATATTTCCGCGCAAAGGATTCCATATCAATATAATCGCTGTAATGCATCCCCTGCTCATATGGATTGTATCCATCCCCAGAGAACACCGCATCCTCAAAATCCTGGTACCTGTTTGCAACGTAAGATACCTGACGGTACGATGCATATTTAGGACTTGTAAATACCACCGGCTGCATTCTTGATGTCAGAAATCCGCTTGCTTCCAGTCCATACCGGTCGCTTGTTTCCAGCTCAAGGAGATACCCCCCTGAAATATCCTCCGGCTCCTTCTCAATCCGATACCCCTTTGTACTGAAAAGCCTTCCCTGCTGTTCCATGAAAAATTCGTATTCCGAAAGCACTCCCGGGGCATTTAACTCTTTCATTTTTTTCTGAAGATTTGTAATGCCGACACGGTTCTTTCCAATCTCCACCTTTTCGGACAAAAGATAATTCCCGATAAAATTTCCGTTCGCATACACGTCCGTATACCGGACATCCGGCGTATATGCAAGTTGCAGACTCTTTGCAAGCTCAAAAGCAAGCACGTTCCTAAGAAGCGTATTGTCAAAAGCATTCGCAGTCAGTATCCAGTCCGCATCTTCCCCCATTCCAAACAGATCCTGCCTGTCCCCAAAGGTCATCAGGTACGATTTTTTGTCCGTTTCCTCATAGGAGGAATTTCCACGGCAATGAATATTTTCAAGCTCCCCCTCATAGCAGGGCTTCCCTCTTTCATCCAAAAACAGATACCTCCCGCCCTCATAATTCTCCTTCGATTCATGAATATAGGAAAGAGAACCGGAATCCGTTTCCAAAAACAGGGTCGTTATACATGACGTATTCAATATGTCCAGTTTGTACTGTTTTGATTCGCCGTTTTCTGCAAACGCAAGTTCATGCTGCCCACTGTCACAATGAAACGCATCGCCATTCCTTATTCTCTTACCATCAAGCAGGATTTCCCCCTGTCCCCCAAAAACCCAGTACAGCTTTTCCGATTTCATGCTGCCGGGCACAAACAGCACATAATGGCTGTCCTTTTCCTTACACCACCAGTTAATGAATATCTGATAACCGCCGCGTGAATTGTCCGTCACGCCGTTCCATAAAGATACCGTCAGATAATCCTGCTGACTATTATAGGTTTCAATATATTCCGTGCGTTCCATGAAATCTGCGATACCTGCTTTCAGATATATCAGCAATGTAACCGCGGTAATCAGAAACAAAATCAGTACAGTCTTTAATTTCCTGTTATATATTCCCATCTGCAATAACCATGCTCCTCTTGTTATGCGCAATTTACAGTCCAGTTATATAAAATTATAAGACCATATGCCAATTTTCTCAACTCTTTTTAAACTGTCCCCTTAAAAAATATTAAAATTGTGTATTTTTTTAATGACATTTATGCGATATATTAATATTTAGTTCCTGTGGGGCGGCTCCACAGGTACCAAATGCCAACATATATTTCAGTAAAGCCGCATAAAATGAAATTTCAAAATACCCGGGAGGATTGTAGTCACAGCAATGAAGAAAATAGCACTTATAAATGATTTATCCGGCTTCGGAAAATGCTCGCTCACCGCGGCAATTTCCGTCGTGTCCGTCATGGGAATCCATGCAGTGCCGCTGCCGACGGCTGTTTTGTCCGCGCAGACAGGTTTTCCAAGCTTTTACTGCGACGACTATACGGACCGGATGGACTTTTTTACGAACGAATGGAAAAAAATGGGCGTACAGTTTGACGGTATCCATTCCGGTTATCTTGCAGGTCCCAGTCAAATCCAAAAAGTATTTCATGTTTTGGACGCGTTTCAGACAGACAGCACAATATATCTCGCCGACCCGGTTATGGGCGACGACGGCAGGCACATCAAGGCGTTCAGCAAAGCGCTTTTAGACGGAATGAAACAGCTGTGCGCACGCGCAAGCATCACGACGCCCAACCTCACGGAACTTTGTCTTTTAACGGAAACGGACTATACGGTGCTCACCGCCTTTTCAAAAAATGACGACTACCTGGCACGCATTTTAGATACCGCAGTAAAGCTTTTGCAGACAATGCCCAAAAGTGCCTGCGTACTCGTAACGGGAATTATCAGACAGACACCAAAGGGCATTTTCATGGGAAATCTTGCGGTAACCGCAGATTATCATTTTTACCATGAGACACCCTATATCCCGCAAAGCTTTTCCGGAACGGGCGACCTTTTTTCCGCAGTCATCTGCGCATCGTTAGTAAATGGTCTTACCGTGGAGGATGCCGCAAAAAAAGCCGCGTACTTCCTAAAGCCCGCCATTGAGGATGCTGTGGCGGCACATGTAGAGAGCAACCAAGGCGTTGATTTTGAAAAGTATCTCGGAAGACTGATTGACAAAAAATAAAAAAGTAAAAATATAATTTATGGAGGAGAACCATTATGAAAGCATCAACCAACACAAAAGTAACACAATCCGTAAAGATGCGTTACATCACACTCACAGGACTGATGGCAGCGATGATTGCACTGATGACCGCTTACATCTGCCATGTTCCGGTCGGGGTAAACGGAGGATATATCCACTTTGGCGATTCGCTGATATACATCGCCGCCGCATTGCTCCCCACACCGTATGCACTTGCCGCGGCAGCGATTGGCGGCGGACTTGCGGATTTAATGACCGCTCCCATGTGGGCGCCCGCAACCATTATCATCAAAATGCTGATTACCATTCCTTTTACAAACAAAGCGGCAAAAATTGTCACGCCGCGAAACGTAATTGCGACCGTGATTGCCTACTTCATCTCCGGTGTCTGCTATTTCTTTGCCGAATATATTCTTTTTGGCTCATTTGGCAGCGCATTCATCGCATCCATGTCGGGCAGTCTGATCCAGTCAGGCGGAAGTGCAGTCTTCTTTATTATATTCGGTATAGCGCTTGACAGGGTACATATCAAGGCAAAACTGAACCAGCAGCTATAGACAATATTAATATAATTTATGAATGTAAAAAGGAAGGAACAGGACAGAAATGGCAGATATTTTATATACCTATAAGAACCAGGTGTACGCAAACATTACAAACAAATGCGACTGCAGCTGCACCTTCTGCGTACGCTCCCTAAAAGACGGTGTAGGCGATGCTGAAACGCTTTGGCACAAAAAAGACCCTACACTCGAAGAAATCAAGGCAGCAATGGACAATTTCGACTTTACAGGATATCAGGAGCTTGTATTCTGCGGATACGGCGAACCGACCTGTGCGCTTGACATTTTACTGGAAAGCGCCAAATACGCAAGGGAAACATACGGGCTGCACATCCGCCTCAACACCAACGGGCTTGGAAACCTCTATCACAAGCGCAATATTGTGCCTGAACTTTCCGCCGTGATTGACAGCGTTTCCATCAGCCTGAACGCACCGACTGCCGAAAAATACAATGCCGTGACAAGACCGCAATTTGAGAATGCATTCCCCGCACTGCTCGAATTTGCTTCACTTGCACAGACAGCATTTTCGCACACACAGCTGTCAATCGTGGATGTACTTCCCGCGGATGAAATCGCCCAATGCCAACGGATTGCGGATGAGCGGGGAATTTATTTAAAAATACGCAAATACAGTTAAATAAATTGCATCGTTCCCATATGGGACGGTGCAATTTATTTGACTTTCTTCCCACAATATGGTATACCCGATTCAGACAAAGTACACGAAAAATGTACGGAGGAAAGAATGAAGAAAAGAAAGAAGGAACCGATTATGAAAATAGAATCCTCAAAGCGCCTTTCACATTTCCAAACCGGAATATTTGCGGCGCTGGATGCCAAAAAAGACGCCCTGCTTAAGACCGGGAAAAAGGTCTACAACCTCTCTGTGGGAACACCTGATTTTCCTGTGTTTCCGCATATCCAGGAGGCACTGGTCAGTGCCGCCAAAAACCCCGAAAATTTCCACTATGCCCTCCGGGATCTGCCGGAACTGACGCAGGCAGTACAGGCATACTACCAAAAACGCTTCGGCGTAACGCTTTCCCCAGATGAAATCACTTCCGTAAACGGCTCGCAGGAAGGCATTGCCCATATCGGCATGGCGCTGTGTAACGAAGGGGATGTAGTGCTTCTGCCCAATCCAGGGTACCCCGTCTTCGAAGTCGGCGCATATTTCGGATACGCCGAGCAGTATTTTTATGATTTGAAGGAGGAAAACCAGTTTCTTCCGCGTTTTGATGAAATTCCGAAAGATATTGCAGAACGCGCAAAATATATTATGGTTTCCTACCCGTACAATCCCGTCTGTGCGGTCGCGCCGCGCAGATTTTACGATGAGCTTATCGCTTTTGCGAAAAAGTACAATATCATTATCGTACATGATAACGCCTATTCGGACATTATCTATGACGACGTATACGGCGGCTCTTTTTTAGAGCTTCCCGAGGCGAAAGAACTTGGCGTGGAATTATTCTCGCTCTCCAAATCGTTTAACCTCACTGGCGCAAGGGTTTCCTTCGTAGTCGGAAATAAGGACGTGGTGGACGCCGTAAAGTTACTGCGCTCACAGTACGATTTCGGTATGTTTCTCCCGATACAGCATGCCGCTATCGCCGCGCTCACCGGTCCCCTTGACGGCGTCAAGGAGCAATGCCAAAAATACCAGGAACGCCGCGACGTGCTCTACAACGGTCTGCGCTCCATCGGATGGGATGTACGCAAAAGTGAAGGCACAATGTTTGCATGGGCAAAAATTCCGCCTAATTTTAATACATCACAGGAATTCTGCATGGAATTAATGGAACGGACAGGCGTTATCTGCACGCCCGGCGACGCGTTCGGAAGCATGGGCGAAGGCTATGTGCGTTTTGCGCTTGTGCTTCCCCCGGAAACGCTCCTGGAAGCGATTGATGTAATTGATAAGAGCGGGATTATCCGGCATTAGCAATCATTTTTTTGACATATGCCAGGAGCCGGTTCCAAAGAAATTTATTTTCCTGTTTCTCGGCAATCCATAATCCTTCGTCTTTTTGCAAAAGAAAATCTTCCATATGCAGCCCAAGCATCCCGCTGAGGATAAACAAATGATCCACAGACGGCAGGTTCTGCCCTTTATACCAGCGGTAAATGGGCTGCGGGCAGGAAAGCCCCAGCCTGTGCTGCACCTGCGAAACGGAATAACCGGCTTCACTTATAAGCCTTTTAATCAACTGTCCTGTCATTACCACGTCCATTGAAGTATCCTGAAGCTGCGGTTTGCTCATCTGTGAAATCTCCTTTGCGTCGAACATATTTTCTATATTGATTATAAAATATTTTCACATTAAAGTAAATAGTTTTCCGCAGATTCCTTTTGGACTTTTAATCCAACATGATTTCACACTTTTTTCACAAAATATACGCTCTTTGGACACATTTATCCTGTAAGATTAAGATGTCAACAGGAAACATACCCTTCCCCTTTTTTTAAGGCTTCGGTTCCCCTCCGAAGTCTTTTTTATTCTATAGAATTGAACCGGTTTAAATCCTTTAAGAAAGATTTTGCGCTTTTTATGCGCACAGACAGGCAACGACCTCCTCAAAGTGCATCCCGTGTGATGCCTTTATAAGCACCGTATCCCCGTCACGCAAAATACCCTCCAATTCACAAATCATGGCATCCTTATCCGCAAAATAATATACCTTCCGCCCCGTGTTTCCCATTAAAACAGCCGCATCATACATGCTTTTACTCAACGCACCTACGCAAACCAACACATGAATATCAAGATTTCCCGCGTATCTTCCCACTTCCGCATGCAGCTCGTTCCTGTCTGCCCCAAGTTCAAACATATCGCCTAGAATCGCCACACGCCGCGGGCTTGCAGCCAGATCAGACATGGTAAGCAAATCCAGTGCCGCCTTCATTGACACGGGATTCGCGTTATAGCAGTCGTCAATCACCGTAAACCGTTCTCCATGTATAATATGGCTTCTGCCGCCCACCGGCTCCACCTCGCGGATGCCCCGGCTGATTTGGTCTGCGTCAAGTCCCAAAAGCGTCCCCACAGCCGCAGCGGCAAGGGCATTATACACCATATGCCCACCCGGAAGCGGAATATCCGCCCGAAAATCAGCCTGCTCTTTCCCTGTACGAATATGTATCATTACGCTGCTGCCATAAAGTCCTTTATTCTGATAATCGTCCGCATACACATCATACATACTCCCGATACCAAAAAACAACGGCTTTATGCCCTTTACCTCCGTAATGGCAGCGAGCTTGTCATCGTTCCCGTTTAGGCAAATACCTGCATTTTCCTTCATATAATCAAATATTTCACTCTTTGCCTTCAGGATTCCGTCACGCGTCCCCAAATTTTCAAGGTGGCACTGTCCGATATTGGTTATGACACAGATGTCAGGTTTTGCAATTTTGCTCAGCCTGCCCATCTCGCCAAAATTACTGATTCCCATCTCCAAAACCGCAACCTCACAGTCCTCGCGGATTTTGAGCACCGTCAGCGGAAGCCCTACTTCATTATTGAAATTCCCCTCCGTCTTCTGCACCCGAAACCTTTTGGAAAGCACGCTTGACACAAACTCCTTTGTGCTGGTTTTCCCGACACTCCCCGTAATGCCAACCACCTTCACTTCCAGTCCGCTAAGATAAAACTCCGCCATATCCTTTAAGGCCTGAAAACTGTCCTTTACAAGAATATATGCACCCTTCGGGTTTTCGGGCGCTTTCTCGCAAACCACCCCAAGCGCCCCTTTTTCAAAGGCACTGTCAATAAAACTGTGCCCATCCACCCGCTCTCCCGGCGTCGCAAGAAAGATAAAACCATTCTCCACCTGTCTTGAATCATGCACTACTCCAAGCGCCTCCACCAAATCCAAAGAAACACCAAAAGGCACCCCTTCCATGTGAAGTGTGCCGTCCACAGCCTGTGCAATGTTTTTCAGCGTCATATTTTTCATAGCAGTCTCCATTCTATTTCTCTTGATACTTTGCCATGGAACTGTCAATTATCCGCTGGCAGAGTGCAGGAAAATCCATTCCCACTGCAGCCGCCTCCTGCGGCAGCAGGGAAGTCGGTGTCATTCCAGGCAAAGTATTTGCCTCAAGACAGTAAAAATTAAATTTCGCATCCATACGAAAATCCATGCGCGCATAAGTCTTTAGGCGCAGCGCCCGAAAAACGGTTTCCGCACATGCCTGCATCGCCCTTGCCACATTCACGTCAAGCTCGGCAGGGCACGTTTCCACGGTGGAACCTGCCTGGTATTTATTTTTATAATCATAAAATCCGACTTTTGGAGCAATTTCAATAATCGGAAGCGCCTCCCGGTCCATCACGCCTACCGAAAATTCCCTTCCGTCTATGTACTGTTCAATAATCACCGTATTCTCAAGTGCAAACGCTTTATTGAGCGCTTCCCCAAGCTCCTTACTGTCATGTGCGATATAAACACCGACACTTGAGCCTCCGCAGTTCACCTTTACAATGCACGGATAAATATTCCACACGTCCGCCATATGCTTTTCCGCTTTAGACACTACAATTCCTTTCGGCGTCGGAATTTTAAACTGTCTGAAAATTTCTTTTGAAATTGCTTTATCCATCGCAATCGCACTGGATAAATAATCCGTACCCGTATATTTAATATCAAGCAGATCAAACATCGCCTGAATTTTCCCGTCCTCTCCGTTCTGCCCGTGAAGTGCCAGAAAAACAATGTCCGACTGCTGGCAGATTGCTATTACATTCGGTCCGACTGCGCACTCAGGATTTCCTTTCCGCATTGCCTTCACCGCACTGATATCCGGATTTGTCTCTGTAATCGTGCCAAAATTTTCGCTCCAGTCCCGCTCCTGTGAGAAAATATTTTCCGTAGCTCCTTCATATCCCATATACACATCAAGCAACACCAGTCTGTGCCCTTTGTCCTGAAGCGCCTTATAAATCATTGTTCCCGTCACAAGGGAAACATCCCGCTCCGTGCTGATGCCTCCCGCCAAAATTACAATATCCATTTAAATCCTCCTAAACCATTCTCTTCTCAATACTACTACCAGTTCTTCTCTATATCAATCAGATTTTTCAGTAAATCGCTCATTCCAAAAAGCAAAATCCCGTTCCACTCCAAATTTCTGTCAGATGTTTCCGAAAGCTCTTTCCAAATACCGTTCCCATCAATATAGCACACGCCGCTTTCATTCAGACCTCCCATATATTGTATGGTATTCTCAATAATCTCCGTGTATTCCTTACTCGGCGTAATATAATTCACAAAAGAAATCAGAAGCATATTGTAAAGACTATCGTATACCGTACGTTTTCCCGTTCCAAAAAGGTCGTCCCGTTTTGCCGCGTTTCCCGCAAGCTCGTTTTGGTCAACCAAATCCTTCATAATATGCGTACACAAATCCCTGTCCGTATTATTGCCGGCACTGATATACGCAATCACACCGTAAAAAACAAACCGCTGCGTCGAGTAATCCTTGTCCTTCTCTTTCAGGAAATCCTCGACTATGTTTTTATATTCCGCGTTGTATTCCGCCCGGAAAAGTTGTGACGCGACATAAAAACGCGCGCTTTTCCTGGCATCCGTATCACATTCCTGTTGTTCCAGCCATTTCCACGCCTTATCGGACGCCTCCTTGTATTCCTTCGACACGCTCGCCTCGTACCTGCCAAACATATCCCGGCTCATCACCATAATTCCGCAAAAAGCTGCTGTCGCCTCATAATCCCCGTAAAGGCTTCCATCCGCGTCCTGATGCGCCATCAGCCAGCTTGCAAAATATAAGAGCTGTGTCACAAGCTGTTTGTCCTTTTCCTCCTCCTTGAAATGCTTGTACGCCTCCTCAAACAGCGCACCGTTGCACTGTATCGCGTACATAATTGCATGCATGCCAAAACAGATGTCGCACACCCCCTGCGCATTCTCCGCAAGCGGTACATCACGCACATTTTTGAGCATGCTGACAAACATATTTTCGTACCCGTCCTGTGTAATCTGAAACGGATACGACTGTCCGACGATGTCTGTCTCTATGTAATAAGTACCCGTCTGTGTCAGCTGTGAAAAATCGCCCTCGCTCAGATAACTTCCACTCAGCTCATCCAGCCTGCCCCCTTCAATCTGTCCAGTGTAAACAACCGTCTTGTCCGCCCGGTTAACCACACGGAACGACGTTCCAATCTGTTCCCCCAAAAACATCACTTTTTTATCACGGTCAGAAATATAACCTGCCTGGTTGACAAAAACCTTCGTAGTGCTTACAGGCAGTTCAATCCCCTGGCTCACCAAAAGGGCGCCAAAGTCTTCTCCGCGCCCAAATATTGACTGTTGTATCATATCCTGCTCCGGCTGAACATCCGTATCAGGCGGCTTCGTTTCGCCCTGCACGCCGCTGCCACATCCTGTAACCGCAAGCATAACAACCATTATCAGGGAAATTATCCTGTTTTTTGTTCCTGCCCTCATTGTTATAGCAATCCCCTTCCCCAGACTGACCGGTTCTATCCTGACAGTACTATTTTACACGTATTCCCTCGCTCTGTAAACTACTTTTCCGTCTATGATTGTCATAAGTGTTTTAGTGAAGGTTTCCATCGGATTTCCATCAAAAACAGCAATATCGGCATCCTTTCCCTTTTCAATTGTACCAACCCTGTCGTCCGTGCCGCACATCTTTGCCGCGTTAATTGTCATTGCACGGTATCCGTCCTCAAGCGACAGCCCCTGTTTCACACTAAGCCCCACACAGAGCGGAAGCGACTGTATCAGTGATACAGGATGGTCTGTTGTAATGGACACCGTTACACCTGCATTGGCAAGTATTCCCGCTGTCTTAAACGCAACATTCTGCACCTCAATTTTATTTCTTGTCGTAAAATCAGGTCCTACAATCGCAGGATACTGTTCCTGCGCCAGCTCCTCCGCAATTAAATGCCCTTCACTGCAGTGGTCAAGCGTCATCCGCAGGTCAAATTCCTTTGCGATTCGAATTGCCGTGAAAATATCATCGACACGGTGCACATGTGCTTTCAAGGGTATTTCTTTTTCAAAAACCGGACGCCATGCCTCATAATGCAGATTATATGGCGTACTGCCTTTCTCATAATCACTAAGATACTGCCTCGCGTTCACAAGCTCGCATCTTAACATTCCGGCAATTGCCATACGTGTTGCGGGAGAAGTATTCATCCCCATATAATTTACCTTCGGATTTTCTCCGAAGGCAATTTTCATCGCGGAAGGCATTTTCATAATCAAATCATCTATCCGTCTTCCACATGTTTTAACTACGGCAAACTGACCTCCGACAACATTAGAGCTGCCGGGGCCGATATTTGCCGAAGTAATGCCCGCCCGCACCGCATCCGAAAAGGCTGCGTCCATTGTGTTTATGGCATCTATGGAGCGGAGCATGGGTGTAATCGGATGTACTGACTCATTGCAGTCATCACCCTCCTGCCCCTTCTTTTCCTCTGTGATTCCCATATGACAGTGTGCCTCGATTAGCCCTGGCATCAGCAAATGGTGTCTCACATCTATTGTCTCGCATTCCGCAGACTCGGGAATTTCTATCTCATTTGATACCGCCGCAATCTTACCGTCCTTTATAAGTACACTGCCATCAAATGTCCCCGCCTTCGTCATGCTGCGGATTGTCGCATTTTTCAATAAAAGCATCTGACTGCTAATCCTCCTGTCCCCTCGATAAAGGATCAACCGGCGTCCCGTCCTTCGTCAGCTTAAAATATACATTGGGACCTTCTTCCGAATAATAAATTGTAGGTGCTGCTACTTTTCCTATCAGATCTCCAGCCGACACCCTGTCGCCCTGCGCTACTGCAAGCTCCTCAAGCTGTCCGTACGTAAGTTCATATCCGTCTCCCACATCAAAGATTACCGTGTTTCCTGTCTGGGAGTCATAATAAATACTTTTCACGATGCCTTCCGTGGCTGCCGTAATGATAGTCCCTTCCGGTGCCGCCAATACAAGCGCCGGATTATACTTATACTGCTGCATGGTTGCATGGTAAATTGCCCTGTCCATACTGTAGTCAAGAAGCACTTCCCCAACCACAGGAAGCGTCAACGCATCTGTTCCCGCAAAGGACAAAGGTTCCGCGTTTTCCTCCTCGTTCATAAAAACTGCCGCTTTGTCCGTTCCGTTTATGGAACTTCCTTCAATCGTGGTATTTTCCGGTAAAACGTTGGAAACATTTCCTGAGTTGACCTCCGTAAAGTTCGGGTCGACATCCATATCATTGTTATCACTTAAGTCATACATATCAATATCGGATGTGTTTTCATACCGTGAATCCGCCAGCCCTGAATTTCCCTTTGTCAGGTCTGATGTCGCCTTCCCTGAGACAAAGCGTGTATCAGTGCCGTTCTCCTGTGTATTATCATCATTTCGTTGTTCCTGCTCAAGCCTTGCAAAATCTATTTTGTTCTCCTCAGTCTTTGTGTTGCTCCTCGCCGACATATAGACGCCGGCAAGCGTAAGCGCAGACAGTACAAAGACAGAAGCCGCTATAATGCTCAACTTTTCCTTCTGCATGGCAGGGCGCCTGTTATTACGTCTGTTCATCCTCTACCTCCATTTCCGGCAAGCCACCAACAAATTTTTATCGGTTCGCCTGTTGATAGCATTGCCTTGTTTGGAGAAGTTTATTCATAGATTGCTACCGAAATCCCGTCGTAAAAACGCTGCAAAATTTTGTAAAAATCCATTCCCTCCTTTGCCAGAAAATACGCATAATTCAGTGAAAAACCATCGCCTTCCCCCGCCTCCTCCACCAGCATGCTGCCTTGGGAAGAGGTAAAAAACGGAGCCGCAATTACGCCCTCTTCTTTCGTAATCACAGCTCCATATGTATATACAACCGCACGTTTTATTTCCGTCTTTTTTGCAGCCTCTTCAATGCCTGCATCCCTCTTCAGTTCTTTCATGCGAAGCCCCGTGCTGTCAAAATCAAGGTTTTCAGGACGCCCTTCGCGTTCCCATGTATAGACAAGATTCGTCCGAAGCACAATAGCAAGCGCCTTTAAGTATTCCTGCTCCGCGTCATAGGCGGACCGTGACTCTGTCTCCACATAATCCTCGCTTTCGCTAAAAACAATATTCTCTGGTATTTGCGCCGCAAGCATCATTTCTACCGCCTTTTCAGGAGAATAGTGGAAATCCCCCCTGTCATTATGGACTGTGACCCGAAAAGCAGTGTCAAGAACACCCGGTTCCTTTTTTTCTGCATCACTTGTCAGTGTATCACGCACTGTTTTTGGAGGTTTTATAAGCAGGCTGCCAATAAGCGGCAGACCTATCACAACAATAAGGACACGCAAAATCTTCTTCATGCTTTATTTTACGCAGATTTTTATCTTACTATACCTGTTTTTCAATTTTACCTGTCCGGCGAAACCGGAATGTAGTTTTCCGCCTTGTCCACAATCAGTTCTTTATAAATTCCGCCAAGCGCAATCAGCCCTTTTGCAATCAGTCCTGCATACAGCATAGCGCCGTCATGGCGCAGATGCGTATTATCCTGGCTTCCGTTTGGATAATTTTCATAAATCCCGGCATCAAAAAACATATGCCATTTACGGCTTTCTTCCTCCCCTGCCTGTTCAAGCGCCGCACGGCTCATTGTAAACAAATCAATCAGCGGCACCTTATTTTTTTCGGCTGCCTTCTTCATGCCAGCCACATAATCCGTATGCATACTCTCCTTAAGCTTCTTATTCTCATCAAAAAGCCGTCGTTCAATCGGTGTAATCAACACAGGATACGCCCCATGTTTTCTTGCCACATCAATAAATTTTCCAAGATTTTCAATATAGGTCGAAAACGGTTCCGTGTAACGTGCAAGGTCTTCCTTTTTCTCATCATTATGCCCAAATTGGATAAATAAAAAGTCACCTTCCCCAATTTCCCTGTCGATTGCTTCCAGTCTGCCCTCATCCATAAAGCTTTTTGTACTTCTGCCATTTTTTGCATGGTTTAAGACAAAAACGCCCTCCTTTACATACATTGGAAACACCTGCCCGATTCCTGTCTGCGGATAAGTTACCACATCATTATTCTGAACCGTGGAATCAGCCGCCCAAAAAATCTTTTTCATAATGCAACCATACCTTTCCTTTTTAATAAACATTTCTTTATAATATATAGTATAACGCAAAAAAGAAAAAAGGGAAACCACCGATCCCCTTTTTTCTTTA